>BDTS01000086.1 GCA_002897915.1 bacterium BMS3Bbin09
CAGATTATATTATCTCAGGGGATAAACACCTGCTTGATTTAAAGACATATAGTGATATTCAAATACTAAAACCTAAAGAGTTTCTTGTAAAAGAAGGGGTTTTGAAGGAAACTGAAAACTTATAGTATGAAATTACAAATCTGGGAAGTTTTATTCCTGAATCTGTTGAAAAAGTAATTGACCAGGACTCACCGCCTGAACGGTATCGCAATTCCTTCCTTGCCAACGCCATGCTGAACCTGAACATGATCGATACATTAGGTGGTGGAATTAAGAAGATGTTTATTCTGCAACGTAATCGCCATTTCCCAATGCCTGATTATGACTTGAAAGAGCCGGATAAAGTGAAAGTCAGAATTATCGGGAAAGTAATAGATGAAAACTATACAAGGATGTTGATACAAAAAACCGATCTTTCTCTGGAAGAAGTAATTGCTCTTGATAAGGTTCAAAAGAGAAAACCAATTAATGAAGAGGAATTCAAACATCTTAAAAGAAAAGACCTAATAGAAGGCCGAAGACCAAATCTCTTTGTCTCCGCCGAAGTAGCGGCAGCTACTGATACAAAGGCTGATTATATCAGAAAGCGGGCTTTTGACAAACAGCACTACATTAAGATGATGAAGGAATATCTTGAGAAATTTGGATACGCAACCCGGCAGGATATTGACAAACTTCTATTAGACAAGATATCGGACGCTCTGAACTCAAGGCAAAAAAATAAATTTATTTCTAATTTACTTCAAGAAATGAGGCGACAGGGCATTATATATTCAGTAGGAGGCAAACGAGGCAGAGGTGCCGTGTGGAAATTGTCTAAAGAAGAAACATAAAATTAATAAATGGGGCATTTTATACATATCAAGCCAGGTCTAATTATATAAATTTCTTATAATACAAGAAGTTGTAATTGTCTAAGGAATGACAAGTAGCTGATATTTAGACAATTATTTAGTTAATTACAAAGGGTTCTGAGGGGCGGAGTTGAAAACACCTATAGTGACTGCTCCCAAGTAAACGTATCACAGGAATTTATGAAATATGTACCAATATGGGCATAGTGTGTATACTGGCAACATCTTTGCGCGGTGCTTCATTTGATGCAAAAATAGCATATAGACTGGTTTGAAGTTTTCACTGTGCTAATAATTAATAAAATCAGTGAGTTAAGGAGATTAGCTTTATTTGACTGTCATTTGACTGGATAATGTTTATAGGCAAAAAGATGAATTATCCAGGTGATGATAAATCTAAGTCATGTCACTGGTTAAACGTCAAATACTTAATAAAACTAACGGGTTGCAATGAAGACAATTAGTATTAATCAAAATAATCCTGACTATCCCGCTAACATTACAAAATATTTTAATAATTCAGCACCTGAGAATATTACCGCAATCGGTAACCCCGACCTTCTGACACAGGACAAACTCGCCATCTTCTGCTCAAATCAGTGCCCTGGAGAACTTATTCTTAAAACCTATGATTTTTTGCGTAAACAGAAAGGATTATCCGGCACATTCATAAGCGGGTTCCATTCATCAATAGAAGAAGAATGCCTGAGAATCTTACTGAAAGACAGGCAGAATGTCATTATCTGTCCTGCACGAAGCGTTGAAGGTATGCAAATCAGAAAAGAATATTACAAGCCGATTGAAGAAGGTCGGCTGTTTCTCCTTTCGCCTTTTGAGAAGAAGCACAACCGCATATCAGCACAGCGTTCTGAATTTCGAAATCATTTCGTCGCTGCGATTGCAGATAAGATCCTTGTCCCCCACGCTGCGCCTAACAGCAAGACAGAAAAACTATGCAGAGAGTTGATTGAAAAAGGCAAAACAATATTAACCTTTGACGGAAAACATAACAGAAATTTAATCGATTTTGGAGCCAGGAGACTGTTTTAAAAACGTATTCAGTTCACCCACTCCAGTTTTCTAATCATCTCCCTGTTCTCGATGAACCAGTTGACTGTCTTCTCGATGCCTTCTTTGAGCGGCATGGTCGGTTTCCAGCCGAGCACCTTTTTGGCCTTCTCGATATTCGCCCATGTCGCGGTCACGTCTGCGGGATGGAGTTTGTACCTCTTGATTTTTGCTTCTTTGCCAAGATGTTTTTCGAGCAGGCCGATCACGTGGTTCAGCTTGAACGGACGGTCGCTGCCGAGGTTGAAAACTTCATAGCCCACAGGGCTCAATGCCCTGATGGTTCCGTCCGCGATATCGTCGATATAGGTAAAATCCCTTGTCTGGCTTCCGTCGCCGTAGAGCGGGACCGGTCTGCCGAGGTCCATGCTCCTCAGGAACTTGAAAATGCTCATGTCAGGACGTCCCGCAGGGCCGTAGACCGTAAAGTACCTCAGGATGCTAATGTCGATGCCATGTAAGTAGTGATACGCGTGGCACATTGCCTCGGCGCCCTTCTTGGAGGCTGAATACGGGGCCATCGGGGAATCGGTTATCGCGTCCTCTATGAACGGCATATCGAGTGAGGCATAAAGGCTCGATGTGGATGCGAGGATGAATTTCTTTACCTTGTGCGCCTTGCAGCACTCGAGGAGGTTGAGGGTTCCTTTTGTGTTCGTATCCAGGTATACCCACGGGTCCTCTACGGATGCCCTGACCCCGGCCCTGGCCGCAAGGTTGATTACCGCGTCCACCTTATTCTCATCAAAGACCTTTTTGAGTCTCTTGTAGTTGCCTATATCCGCCTTGTAGTAGTTAAAGCCGGAGTTGGCCTTGAGGGACTTGAGCCTCCATCTTTTCAGGGCGGGATCGTAGTAATTGTTCATATTATCGACGCCTATGACATTCTTGTTCATATCGAGCAGCAGCTGCGAGACCTTCCAACCGATAAATCCGGCACAGCCCGTAACAAGTATGTTCTTGCCCCTGAACGGTTTTTTCAGTGGTTTCTTTTTCATTAGATCCTCCGTCAATGGATACTGATATTTAAATAATTATGGTCTCTATAAATGTAGCTATTAAAGAACAATTTGTTATAATACTTCAAAAAATAAATAAAAAACAAACTCTGAATAAGGACAGGTCCTGTAAATGGCCTGAAAAAGATAGATTAAAATGAGCAAAATACCTGTTTCTGTTGCCATTGTTACAAAGAATGAGGCCCGGAACATAAAGGACGCACTTGAGAGCGTCAAGGACTTTGATGATATAGTGGTCGTCGATGCATTCAGCAGCGATAATACAACAGAGATATGCCGCGAATACACGAAAAGGGTCTATGAACATGAATGGCAGGGCTACGCCGGCCAGAAGCAGACCGCAATCGACTATGCAAATAATGGCTGGGTCCTCATACTCGACGCGGACGAGAGGGTGACACTGGAACTGAAGCAGGAGATCATGGAAAAGGTAAAAGAGAACGCATTAAGCGGTTTTTATATACCGAGAAAGAATTTTTTCCTCGGTAAATGGATAAGGAACAGCGGGTGGTGGCCGGACCATACGCTCAGGCTTTTCAGGAAGGACGTCTCGAAAATGGAGCCGAGGGCCGTCCATGAAAAGGTCAATGTCAACGGCCCGGTCGGCCATATCAGGGCACCGTTTGAACATTATACATACAGGACGATATCGGACTATATCGGCAAGATGGACAACTACGCCGCTCTTTCAGCGGAGGAACTCGATAACAGAGGCTTCATATCATCCTTTATCTCAATGCTCTTCAGCCCAATGGCGGTCTTTATAAAAATGTATCTGGTGAGACAGGGTTTCAGGGACGGCATTCACGGTCTTGTGCTTGCCGTGCTCTACAGCTTCTATACTTTTTTGAAGTACGCGAAGGTACTCGAAAGAAAAGGGGGCTTTTAGTTGGAAGAATTTAAAGTGATAATGCGCCTGGTCAAGCCCTACTGGAAGAGGGTCGCGCTGGCCGGGATCATCAGCCTGTTCATATCGGGCATCAATGCCTCGATAGCATGGCTCGTTAAGCCCGCTCTGGACGATGTGCTGGTCAAAAAAGATATCGACCTTATCATATTCCTTCCTATAGGCATATTCATTATTCTGGTGCTGAGGGGAGTATTTACCTTTTGCCACGAATACCTGATGAGGTCCGCGTCCCAGAAGATGGTTATGGATCTTCGGAACAGGACCTACAGGCATATCATGCGCCTTCCGGTGAGCTATTTCGGCAAGAACTCGAGCGGGTCCATGATGTCCAAGGTCGTGAACGACACGAACGCACTTGAGGCGGTCGTCTCCCTGGCAGTCAAGGACCTCCTGATAGAGACTACCACTATCATAGGACTCGCGGGTGTCGCGTTCTACCGCAAGTGGGACCTTGCCCTTGTCGCATTACTGGTCCTGCCCGGGGCTTTTTACGGGGCCGCCCGTCTCGGCAAGAGGCTCAAGCAGATAAGCAGGCGGACACAAGAAAAAATATCCATAATCACCGAGATCCTTCAGGAGAGCTTTACCGGAATAAAGATAATAAAGGCTTTCAGCATGGAGCCGAGGGAAGAGGAGCGCTTTGAAAAGAACAATAAGGACTACTACCGTGAGAATATGCGCACTGTCAGGGTCTCGGAGTTCGTATCTCTCCTTATGGAGGTCGTCGCGGGCCTCGGTATCGCCTTTGTGATATGGTACGGGGGTAAGCTAATAGTTGATGATATCATGACCATCGGGGAGTTCTTCTCGTTTCTGACAGCCATATTCCTTTTATATACTCCCGCCAAACGGCTTGCAAGGGTGAATAACGGGATACAGAGGGCAAGGGCGCCGCTCGAGAGGATATTTGATGTGCTCTCAAAGGAGAGAGAGGTTGAGGGCAATGTTGAGAAGGAGACGTTTGAGGATGAGATACTTTACAAAGATGTATCATTTACATATCCCTCGGCCAGGCACAAGGCGCTTGAGAATCTGAGCCTGAAGATAAAAAAGGGTGAGCTGGTCGCCATAGTCGGCAAGAGCGGCGGCGGCAAGACGACTCTTATTAATATGCTCCCGAGGTTTTATAACCCGGATGAAGGCGGGATATTTATAGATGGTACTGATATCTCCACACTGACGTTCAAGTCGCTCAGGTCCCTGCTCGGTATAGTGAGCCAGGATGTCATCCTCTTCAACGACACCATACTTGAGAACATCAAATACGGAAAACCTGGCGCCTCCCGCGAAAAGGTAATAGAGGCTGCAAAGGCGGCCTATGCGGATGATTTTATCAAAGAGTTCCCTGAAGGTTACGACACCATGATAGGTGAGAGGGGGCTCCGTCTTTCAGGGGGCCAGAGACAGAGACTTTCTATAGCCAGGGCGGTCCTCAGGAACCCTCCTGTCCTTGTCCTGGATGAGGCGACATCTTCGCTTGATACGGCCTCTGAAATGATTATCCAGAACGCGCTTGAGAAGCTGATGGAGAGCAGGACGACCATAGTCATCGCGCACAGGCTTTCTACGATCAGAAAGGCCGACCGGATACTCGTCATGGGAAAAGGCCGGATAATAGAGAAAGGCACTCATGATGAACTCCTCGAACAGGGAGGGGTCTACCGGAAACTTTATGATCTCCAATTCAGGGGGCAGGAGGAAAGCTAGTGCAAAAGTTCAATAGTGCAATAGTTCAAAAGGACATAAGTAGGGGCGAGGGGCCCTCGCCCTTATGATGATATATCAATCCTCATGAAAATCGCCCTTGTCCGCAAGAACTACACCCATTACGGCGGGGCCGAGAACTACCTGAAGCTTGTGGCAGACGGGCTGGCATCCAGGGGTCATGAGGTACGAATCTTCAGTTCGGGTGACTGGCCCGAAAAGTATTCTGTCACGAAGATCAGATCTCTCCGCAAAACTTCTTTTCTCTCGAATCTCTTTTTTGCGTCAGATAGCATGAGGGAGCTCCAAAAGGATCCGGCTGACTGCATCCTGAGTTTTGAGCGCACATACTTTCAGGACATTTACCGGGCCGGGGACGGTTGTCACAGGGAGTGGCTCAATAAGCGCGGGATACTCGAATCCGGCCTGAAAAGAATAAGTTTCAGGCTGAATCCGCACCACCGTTTCCTTCTCTTTCTCGAGAACAAGTGTTTCATGAACTCCGGAAAGATAATTGCCAATTCCATGATGGTGAAGAAAGACATCATGAAGCACTACCGCGTTGATGACGGGAAGATAGAGATCGTCTACAACGGAACGGACCTCGAGAGGTTCAGACCTGTTGGAACGGAAGAGAAGGCCGCGATCAAGGAGCGGCTGAATATAAAGGAAGAGAAGGTCGTCCTGTTTGCCGGGGCCGATTTCAAGAGAAAGGGTCTACCAGTGCTTTTAAGGGCATTTTCTTTAATAAAGAGGGACGGGGTCAGGCTCATTGCGGCAGGTAAGAGACCGAAGGCGGAGTTTATCTCCATGGCAAAGAAGTTCGGAATAGAGAAAGAGGTGACCTTTTGGGGGCCGGAGAAAAAGATCGAGCAACTTTATGCAGTCTCGGACCTATTTGTGCTTCCGACAATATACGACCCCTTTAGCAATGCAACGCTCGAGGCAATGGCTTCCGGGATCGCGGTAATTACGACCGCATTTAACGGAGCCTCCGAGATAATCGAGGACAATGTTCATGGTCATGTGCTTAAGGACCCAATGGACCATGAAACTCTGGCCCGGAATATCTCCAATGCCCTTGAGCGTTCCGAAATGATGGGAAAAGAGGCGAGGATAAAGGCGGAGGAGTATCCTATCGGGAACTCTATTGAGAAGATCATGAATATGATCTCGGAATACGGCGCAGGATAGAACATGGAATTCAAAGATATAAAAAAGATACTTGTAATAAAGTTCAGGCACATTGGGGATGTCCTCCTTACATCTCCGGCGATAAGGGCGCTGAAGGAGAACTTCCCTGAAGCAGATATATCTGTGATAGTGAACTCTGGCACCGAAGAGGTCCTGTCCGGCCTTCCGGCCATAAGTGAGCTTATGGTCTTTGACCGGAAGATAAAAAAACTGCCGGTACTCCGGAAATATATGAAGGAGGTCGCGTTTTATAAAGAGATACGGTCGAAAGGATTTGATATGACTGTGGATTTAACCGGGGGCGACCGTGCTGCTCTCGTATCTTTTATCTCCGGGGCGCGTTACAGACTCGCGCTCGATCCGGGGGCACAGGGTTTTGTTGGAAAGAGGTTCCTGTATACGCACCTTGCGAAGACCGACAATCAAAAGCATATGGTCTTGCAGAATCTCGATGTGATCGGACAGTTCGGGATAACAACGCGGAATACGGACCTGGATTTCTTTATACCGGAAGAGGCAACCCTCTCGATCGGGCGGATATTTAAAGAGAACAATATCAGTGAGGATGATACGGTCGTCCATATACACCCGACATCGCGATGGATGTGGAAATGCTGGGACGACAGATACATGGCGGAGGTGTTCGGGTGGATGATCGATAAGGGGATGAAGATCGTCCTGACCTCGGCACCGGTCGATAAAGAGATCGAGACAGCGGACCGGATATTGTCACTTATTCCGGATGAGCTCATCTCAAAGGGGATCGTGAACCTTTGCGGCAGGACATCGATAAAGGAACTTGCGGCCATATCCGATGCCGCGGACATCTTTTTTGGTGTGGACTCCGCCCCCATGCATATAGCG
>BDTS01000087.1 GCA_002897915.1 bacterium BMS3Bbin09
GTAATGTCTGTTCTCTGTCTCGTACTCTACGTGCGCTGTCGCTATCGTTATCCCTCTGGCCTTTTCTTCAGGCGCGTTGTCGATCGAGTCAAATGCCCGAAAGTCTGCTCCGCCCTTCATTGCCAGATATTTTGTGATCGCAGCTGTTAATGATGTCTTACCATGATCTACGTGACCAATTGTTCCTATGTTTGCATGCGGTTTCGTTCTTTCAAATTTTGCTTTAGCCATTTTCGCCTCCTGTTTTGACTATACGTTAAAACTTTTCTATTCAAAGCCCATGACCGGGATTGAACCGGTGACCTCATCCTTACCAAGGATGTACTCTGCCAACTGAGCTACATGGGCAATCTCAACAAGCACTCAGCTGTAAGCGATCAGCTATAAACTTTTCATGCTTACTGCTAACAGCTTATAGCTATTCTCTATCTTTAATGGAGCGGGAGACGGGGGTCGAACCCGCGACCCTCAGCTTGGAAGGCTGACGCTCTACCACTGAGCTACTCCCGCGTATCCAGCTATCTATATCAGAACTCCACTTATTAACAACCATCAGCAGCGCTGGTGGAGAGGGGAGGATTCGAACCTCCGAAGGCGTCGCCGTCAGATTTACAGTCTGATCCCTTTGGCCACTCGGGAACCTCTCCTTCAAAAGCTTTCAGCCTTCAGCTCTCAGCACTTAGCTTAAAGATTTTTACTTCTGTTATTAGCTGACAGCTAACTGCTATATATGGAGCCGATGAGAGGAGTCGAACCCCCGACATGCTCATTACAAGTGAGCTGCTCTACCAACTGAGCTACATCGGCACACGATAACTATCAATAATCACTGTAAATTAACGCAATTATCCTGTGACAGAATAGCTACTATAAAAGAAAAATACCAAATTAATCAACCAATAATCCTAACATTATTGCATTTCTTTTGCAATATCCTTGCCTGACCTCAAAATAATGTTAAAAATCAGGGGGATACCAATATGAAAAATATTGTGCAATAAGTGCCCCGCTTCTATACTTTTGCCAAATTTTCGCTTGTTTCAGGAAATTCCGATCGGTGCTTTTGGGTTGGACTTATCAACAAGGTGACATCGGACCATATGCCCTTGAGAAACATCTTTGGGTTCCGGCCACTCGATCCTGCAGATACCTTCAGCAACAGGACACCTTGTATGAAAACGGCATCCACGCGGCGGCTCGATCGCTGAAGGGACATCTCCCTTGAGAATTATCGGCTTCCTTTTCGCCGCAAGATCAAGGGAAGGATTGGCTGAGAACAGTGCAACAGTATATGGATGAAGCGGATTGGAATAGAACTCCTCTGTATCCGCGATCTCAACGATCTCTCCGAGATACATTGTCGCGATCCTGTCCGAAACATGTTCGACCACCGAAAGGTCATGGGTGATAAATAGGTACGAAAGGTTAAGTTCTTTTTTCAGCTTTGCAAGGAGGTTTAGTATCTGCGCCTGGATAGAGACATCAAGCGCCGATACCGGCTCGTCGCATATGATCAGCCTGGGATTGAGTGAGAGTGCCCGGGCAATGGCTATGCGCTGCCGTTGACCACCTGAGAACTCATGCGGGTACCGGTTGTAATAACCGGCCGAAAGACCAACCTTTTCGAGAAGCTCCCCGACCATCTCTTTCTTTTTAGCGCCTGTTGCTATCTTATGGGCACCAATGCCCTCGGCGATTATATTACCGACAGTAAGCCTTGGGTTCAGCGAAGAATACGGGTCCTGGAAAATGATCTGCACATTTTTCCTGAATTGACGGAGCTTCTCTCCCTTCAGGCTGAATACATCATCACCGTTAAAGCTGACCTCTCCGCCAGTCGATTCAATAAGGCGCAGGATGACCCTGCTCGCAGTGGTCTTGCCGCAGCCGGATTCCCCGACGAGCCCCAGTGTCTCTCCCTCTTTTATATCAAAAGAGATATTATCAACCGCCTTCACATGACCGATGACCTTTGAAAAGATCCCCTTTGTGATTGGGAAATACTTTTTTAAATTCCTGACCTCTAAAAGGGTATTATTCATCGGCTAATATTTAAAAACGATCCCGTGTTCGTCTTTTCCTTCCATAAATGTTTATCTATCTTCCCCCTGAAGTGACAGGCAGCTGTATGTCCCTCACCGATATTTTCGAGAAACGGTTCCTGTGACCTGCATATATCCTCCGCGAACACGCACCTCGGCCAGAACTTGCAGCCACGCGGAAAGGCGAGCGGGTCAGGCACATTGCCGGGTATCACATAGAGATCCCTCTTCCCCCTGCCGACAACAGGTATCGATGTGAAGAGCCCCAGGGTATACGGGTGGCCCGGGTTACTGAATATCTGCTCCACCGGTCCGTATTCGACTATCTTGGACGCGTACATGATCGCAACATGGCTGGCCATGCTTGCAACCACACCCAGGTCATGAGTCACGAGCAGGATCGACATACCTAACTCATCCTGCAAAGAACGCATAAGGTCGAGTATCTGCACCTGGATCGTAACATCGAGCGCGGTTGTGGGTTCGTCTGCGATCAGGAGATCGGGAGAACATGAAAGGGCCATCGCGATTATCACCCTCTGCTTCATCCCCCCTGACATCTGGTGCGGATAATCATCTATACGTATCTCGGGAGAAGGTATGCCAACCTTTTTCAGAATACGGAGAGTAAGCTCCCTCGCCTCAGCAGAGGTCTTGTGCTGATGGAGCATGATCACTTCCTGTATCTGATCCCCGATAGTAAACACGGGATTAAGCGAGGTCATCGGCTCCTGGAATATCATGCTTATATCGTTCCCCCGAATGCCCTGCATATCTTTTTCGGAAAGTTCCAGAAGGTTCTTTCCTTTATATATGATCTCTCCACCCGCTATCCTGCCGGGAGGCGACTCTATCAGCCGCGGGATAGAGAGGCACGTAACGCTCTTGCCGCACCCCGACTCGCCGACCAGGCCGAGCGTGGTCCCCTTCTTTATCTCAAGATCCACCCCGTCAACAGACTTCACCACCCCGGCGTCCGTATCGAAATAGACCTTTAGATCTTTTATTTTTAATATTGCTTCGCTGTTACTCATTATCTTTTCCTTAACCTCGGATTAAGCGCGTCTCTCAGCCCTTCGCCAAAAAGGTTGAACGCCAGCACAACGACCAGGATCGAGAGCCCCGGTATATATGTGAGCCACGGCGCGTCAAAGAGAAACCTCTTGCCGTCTGAAAGTATATTCCCCCAGGTCGCGTGCGGCGGCGGCACTCCAAACCCCAGAAAGCTCAGCCCAGCCTCGGTCAGTATCGCACCGGCTATTCCTATTGTGGCGGATACAAGTACCGGCGCAATCGCATTTGGGATCATATGCCGGAAGATAATGCTCATGTCCCTGATCCCCATGGCCCTTGCCGCTGACACAAAGTCCTGTTCGCGAAGCGAGAGAAATTCAGCCCTCACAAACCTCGTCGTACCCATCCAGCCAGTAAGTCCGATCACTATCATAATATTGTAAATGCTGGCCGGGAGTATGGCCACAACAGTTAGTATAAGAAAGAAGCTCGGAAAGCAGAGCATTATATCGACAAACCTCATTATCAGGCTGTCCACCGAGACTGTATCAAAAAAGAAGAACCGCATTGCCCCCGGATCGCCGCTGCCTTTTACAGATACAAAATAATAAACTATTGAAAAAGATACGAATAACGCAGATGCCGTCATGAAGTTGATCGCCATCTCCTTTTGGCCCGAAATAAGAAAGACCATGGATGTAAAGAACGCGGCCATCGCGAGTAGCTGCATAAAATTTATCCTGACATTGCCGTAGTAGCCGGCCAGGCCGCCCATTATGATACCGATAAGGACCGCTATGCCGACTGCCACGAAACCTACGGTCAGCGAGACCCAGGCCCCCTGCATCATGCGCGCCAGAACGTCGCGGCCGAGATCATCGGTGCCGAGCAGATAGATGCCGGCAAACGGCCTGTCTTCCGGCTTTACCATTTCAGTATCTACCGGAGAAACAGGTGGTAAAAGTTTCTCGGAAAGCCTGACCTTTGCGGGGTCAAGCACCGGGTTGTCGCCAACAGTTAATACAAGCCCTGAGACAGCCACAAGAAAAAATACGGTAAAAATGACGAGCCCCCAGAGGGCGAGCCTGTTCTTATTGAAAATCCTCCATGCCTCGGTAAAGCGCGAGACCTCTTCGGCCATCCCGAGGTGAAGGTCTGTTGTGTCGTTATCGTTATTTATCATATTTTAAGCTCACGTAGGGGCACGGCATGCCGTGCCCTTACAGTTATTACAATCTTATCCTCGGGTCCACGACCATATATAAAAGGTCCGAGATAAAGGTGCCGATCAGTACCAGCACTGCGGCCATAAAGTTAATCGTCAGGATTATCGGATAGTCGCGGGCAAGTATCGCCTCATAACCCATCCTCCCCATGCCGGGCCACGCGAATATGGATTCGATGATCACTGACCCGCCGATCAATCCCGGCAGGATGAGTCCGAACATTGTCACGAACGGGAGCAATGCGTTGCGGAATCCGTGTTTGTAATAGACCTGGTCCTCTGACAGCCCCTTTGCGCGGGCAGTACGAATATAGTCCTGGTGAATGACCTCAAGCATCTGCGCCCGGACATACCTTGAGAGCAATGCGATGCCCCCGAGCGCACCGAGTATCGAAGGGATCACAAGGTGCCATACCCTGTCCATTATCTGATAGATGCTATCTGCTCCGGACATGCCGAAGGTCTGCATGCCGATCACCGATATATTGAATGTCTTTACCACAAATATAATGAGTATATAAGCGAAAAAGAAGCTCGGTATCGAGATCAGCACATACGCGAAAAAGGTCGACGTTCGGTCAAAAACAGAACCCCGGTTGATTGCGGCATGTATCCCGACAGGAAACGAGAGACACCATGTAATTAATGTACCGACTATAAAGAGCCATAAACTGTTCTTGAACCTCTCGTATATCTTTCCGAGTACGGGCTGGTTGTCCTTCCATGACTTCAACTGCCCGGTAAAGAGATTCTTATAATAAAGATAGTACTGCTCATGCAGCGGTTTATCGAGATTGAACTCCTGCCTGAAACGCTGAAGGTCCTCGACCGTAAATTTCGGGTTAAGCGGGTCTATCTGGCTCGGCTCTCCGGGTGCAAGATAGACGACCAGAAAAGATATGATCGATATAAAAAAGAGCGTTACCAGTTTTTGAAAGAAACTCCTTACTGTAAAAGAGAACATAGTCTGATCACTCCATTTCGAACACGGGATTTTCCGCTCACTCCATCCCAAACACGGGGTTTTCCGCAAGTTTTATCCATTTATTAAAGTAAAAGGAATAATTGCCTGTCCGTGTAGGGGTTATCTTCTTGATCTCCTCTTCACCTGTCGGCAGTACCTCTTTTATCACTATCTTTTTGTCGAGTACAGCTGTCCACCTGGTAACATACAAAAATGTATAAGGCTGTTCATCGGCTATGATCCTGTGGAGCCTGTGGCAGTATTCCACCTGTTTGTCATGATCATACTCCTGCCTGATCTTTACGATCAGGTCATCCGCCTCATTATTCTTGAAACCGACAAAATTCAGCTGTTGAGGATTTGTCTGGCTCGAGTGCCATATCTGGTAGAGGTCAGGGTCTATCCCCATGGACCAGCCGAGTATAAGCGCATCGAAGTTGCCGGTGTTCACGTGCCTGCCAATGAACACGGACCATTCCACTATATCGGTCTTCACGTCGATCCCTATCTTCTTCCATGAGTCCTGGGCGATCGTGAGGATGCTCTTCCTGATGTCATTGCCGCCGTTCGTAATAAGTGTAAAGGCGAACCTCTTGCCGTCCTTTTCGAGCCAGCCTTCGCTATTCCGGACCCAGCCCACCTCTCTCAAAAGTTCGAGCGCGCCTTCAGGGTCATAGGGCATGGGCTGTATTCCCCTGTCGTAATAGTCGGTCTGTTTTACGAACGGCCCGGTGATCCTCTCGGCCTGGTCATACATGACATAGTGTATGATCTTGTCTGTATCGATCGCCATGCCGAGCGCCTGCCTGACCCTCTTGTCCTTAAAAAGGTCACGGCGCATATTGTAGCCTATATATGAATAACCAAAAGAAAGTCCGGAAAAGTTTTGATACGCGGGATCGTTCTTGAGACGCTCCACCTGGTGCGGCTGCACCCCGTAGCTGTCCACGGCCCCTCCGTAGAATTCCATCTCCTGTGTCAGGAGGTCAGGCACTATCCTGTATGTATAACTCCTATAGTTCGGCGCACCTTCCCAATACCCTTCATTCCTGTCGAGTAAAATGTACTGGTCAGACTTCCATTCCCTGAAGACAAAGGGCCCGGTACCCACAGGATGCCGGTTAAAGTCGCTGTCCCTCATACTGAATTTTTCAGGGTCCTCTCCTTTGGCTTCCGCTTCTCTCTTCATGGCTTCGGAATTCAGGAGGTGCTCGGGGAGCATACCCATTCCCCAGGTCCCGAAGGCCGGAAAATAGAGCCTCTTATAGACAACCTTCACCTTATACCTGTCGATAACTTCGAGGTACTTGACCGGTTCAAAATCAGAGGTGCGGGGGGATAGGTTCTTCGGGTCCATGATCGCTTCGTATGTGAATTTCACGTCCCCTGCATCGAACTCTTGCCCGTCATGGAACTTTACTCCCTTCCTGAGGTCAAAGATGATGACCGGGTTGTTTTCTGTCGCGGGAAGGACCTGAGAAGCGATAGCGGATAACTTGTCCTCATGCCCTGCGGTAAGCATCTCAATATGATCAACGGGCCGGAAGGTCTTAAAGTACCCCTTGCCAAGCACTTTTTCCATTTTCAGGAAAAAATTCTGGTCCACTTCCTTGAGCGTTACCTTGAACCTGTGAGGGGCTTTGAACCTGACCTTTAAATTTATTGGATCGGGACCAGGCATCAGGATCTCTGTCTCGCCCTTTTGCGGGGGGATTATCTCAACATCCTTTATATTGCCTTTTTGCGCTAGGAGCAGTTTTCTTACTGCCTCTGGATCGGATATCTTTCTGCCCTTAATTGCCACTTTGGGATTGAGATAAAAATAGACCTCTTCATAGATCTTCCAGCCCGTGGCAAGGCGTCCGCGGAACTTCAGATCCTCGTCCCTGTCGATCAGGCCGTCAAATACCTGGTCCTCAATGGTACTGCTGGCACTGTCAGCGCTTAATATGGGATTCAGTATTCTTGCATCGCCTATGGACGCGGTGATAAATTCCTCCAGGCGGAGGGGGTTGCCCTTGACCTGTTCGTCATAGGTCGGCACCCAGAAAAAGGATTGTAAAAGCAGCGCAAAGATGATAACCGGAAGAAGTATTAATACTCTTTTTATCAGCATCTGATCTCTCTAATTATATTAAGGTCAAGGCTTATTTGCCTAAAGCTTCGCACCTGCCTTACCGATAACTACTAGTGTCATGTACAATTATATGGTATTAAATACATCAAAGGAAAATCTGCCAAAAGACTTTATGTCTTATTACAAGCGCAACAAGAACGACGAGCTTCTTTTTGTCTGCATCAATCATCCGAAACTTATTGAGTACCTTGAAGCGCATCTCGAAAAAAGCCTTAACTGATAACCAGCCTACCCTGCCTACCGCCTGCCTGCCGGTAGGCAGGGCAGGCAGGTCCAGTTACCGTCCCTATGGCCTCACCTGTTATACGGGTGAGGCTGTTTAATTCATGGGCCGAGATCGTAAGCGGCGGCATTAAGACAATGACATTCCCGAGCGGCCTTATGATGACCCCGTTCTTCAGCGCCTCGGCACAGACCCTTATGCCCATCTTATCCTCAAGCGGATAGGGCTCTTTTGTCTTTTTATCCCTGACCAGCTCTATTCCGACCATAAAGCCCTTCTGCCTCACATCCCCCACATGAGGATGCTCCGATATCTTCGCAAGCTCCCTCTCAAGTATCTTTATCCTCGGCCGCATCTTCCTGAGCGTCCCTTCCTTTTTAAAAAGGGAGATGTTCGCGATTGCGGCCGCACACGCGAGCTGGTTGCCCGTGTAAGTGTGTCCATGAAAAAAGCTCTTCAGGTCCTTGTATCTGCCCAGAAAGACCCTGTATATCTTTTCAGCCGTGACTGTCGCGGCAAGCGGCAAATATCCGCCGGTGATCCCTTTGGCAAGACAGAGGATGTCAGGGCTCACGCCTTCATGCTCGCAAGCGAACATCTTCCCTGTTCTTCCTATTCCTGTCGCAACCTCGTCCGCGATCATCAGAACATTATATTTATTGCAGAGCCGCCTTACCCCTTTGAGATATCCGTCCGGGAAGACTATCATTCCGGCCGCACCCTGCACGAGCGGTTCGATCACAAGTCCCGCGGTCTCTTTGTGGTGCTTCTTAAGGACCTCTTCCATGCCCTTGAGGCAGGTGAGCCTGCAGGATGGATGTTTCTTGTTCAGTTCACAGCGGTAACAGTACGGGGAGGGTGCCTTGAACGATTTAAACAGGAGGGGTGAGAAGAGCTCATGGAACAGCTCTATCCCGCCCACGCTGACCGCGCCTATTGTATCGCCGTGGTAGGCATTGGTCAGTGAAATGAATTTTGTCTTTTCTTTATTGCCCTTGTGCTGCCAGTACTGGAAGGCCATCTTGAGACCTACCTCGACCGCGGTCGAGCCGCTGTCCGAATAAAAGACCTTCGTAAGTCCCCTGGGCGCGATCTTCACGATCATACCGGCCAGCTCCGCTGCGAGTGGGTGCGCAAGGCCGAGGAGGGTCGAGTGGGATATTTTGTCGACCTGCTCCTTTATAGCGTCATCTATCTCCTTTTTCCCGTGTCCATGCACATTGACCCATATCGAGGATACCCCGTCAATATACCACCTGCCGTAGATGTCCTTGAGAAAGACCCCGCGGCCCCTGGTAATGATCAAAGGCGGCTCCTCAGCCCACTCCTTCATCTGGGTGAACGGGTGCCAGAGATGTTCCCTGTCCAGCTTTTCGATCCGTCTCTTTAACGCCTTGATATTCATAATTAATTTCCGCAATTAAAATTACCACCTCTTGCCTTAAATGTCAAAACAATATAGCTGAGTTGAATAGATATAATTGTAAATTATATCTATTTTGTACGAAACTTATGCCTGTGGTATAAAAAACTTCACAAATTATTCACTGTTTTCTTATAGTATTATTTACGCGCGTTATTATTATTGGTTTACAAGGATATATACTGGAGGTATAATTTATTCAATGCAAAAGAAAACTTTCCTTTTTTTTATAGTTATGGCCCTGATACTGGGCTACATAATTGGGGAACGCTCCGATCTTTTCTCAAAAAAATCCCCAATAGCTCCATACACCTACAACCTCCAGGTACCTGCCAACCCTTCCGGAGAGAACTCGGCCTTCTCAAACGTCGTCAAGGTCATAAGCCCACTTGTCGTAAACATCTCTACTACAAAAACAGTAATGAAAAAAGACGCGTCCCAGTTCTCGCACTTTTTTGACAACCCGCTCCAGGACTTTTTAGAGCCCTTTAACATGCCGAAGAAATGGAAAGAAGAGAGCCTCGGCTCCGGGGTGCTGGTGTCGCAAGACGGCTATATCATCACAAACAACCATGTTGTCGAAAAATCGGATGAGATAAAAGTAACTTTATACGGTCAGCAGACATACACCGGCAAAATAATCGGCACAGACCCCAAAACAGACATTGCGGTCATAAAGATCTCCGCGGACAACCTCCCATCCATAAAATGGGGAAATTCCGACGGCCTCCAGGTAGGCGAGTTCGTACTCGCGTTCGGTAACCCCTTCAACCTGGGACACACTGTCACAATGGGGATAGTCAGTGCACTCGGAAGAGCGAATGTTGGGATCGCGGACTACGAGGACTTTATACAGACCGACGCGGCCATAAACCCGGGCAACTCGGGCGGCCCGCTCGTAAACATAAAGGGTGAGCTTGTCGGCATAAATACGGCGATCTTTTCGAGGACAGGCGGATACCAGGGCATCGGGTTCGCAGTCCCGAGCAATATGGCAAAGTCCGTTATGACACAGCTTATAAACGAAGGCAAGGTCACGCGCGGCTGGCTCGGAGTGACCATCCAGAACCTTACCCCGGAGCTCTCCAGGGAGTTCGGCCTCAAAAAGACGACCGGGGCCCTTGTCACGGACATCTTTGACAACAGCCCGGCAGTCAAGGCTGGCCTAAAGAGGGGGGACGTGGTCATAGCGGTAGACGGTAAAACGATAAAGAACGTCGAAAACCTCAGGAACATGATCTCCCAGAGCAAGGTCGGAAAAAAGATAAAGGTCACTGTTCTCCGTAACAGCAAAAAACTTGTCTTTAAAGCCGTTATATCAGAGTTCCCGCAGAACCTCGCCAATACGATACCTGAAGATGAAACCGAGATCATGCCGGAAGAGAAGAACGAACTCGCCGGTTTCAATGTTATGGATCTGTCAGGCGAGATAGCCAAACAACTCGGGCTCTCAAGGAACGAGCGCGGGGTCGTTATAATAAAGGTCGATCCCTATAGCCCCGCAGGGGACGCCGGGCTGAAAAAAGGAGACGTTATACAGGAGATCAACAAGAAAAAGATCATGAGCTTAAACGATTTCAATAAGATAACCCCGCATATCAGAAAAGGGGATACCTTACTACTTTTTGTAAACAGGGGCGGTAACAAATTCTATGTTACCTTGAAAGTATATTCTTAATATAAAGGAGAACCCATGTTATATCGAATTGTTATTTTTCTAATTTTTACGGCAGTTGGTTATCTCCTCGGGATAAAAGAAAGGCTGATATACCAAGGCATCATGTGGGGCGCGGGCATAGGCCTGATCGCATTGATCATCGATTACATCTTTTCGATAGTCGGTTTCGGCACGGTTATCGGCGGACTGCTCGGTCTCTCGGTCGGCCTCCTGTTTGCAAAGCTCATATACTTCCCGTTAATCTCCATCTTTACGAATATAGACGGTAAATATATGACCCTTGTCTTTAACGTGCTATTCGGCTACAGCGGTCTGCTTCTGGGCCTGAGGGTCGGCAAGGACTTTACCATCTCAAATCTGGCCAAGGCATTCAAAAGCAGGATAGAAGATGGACACGAAACAGTCATTGATACAAGCGTGATCATTGACGGCAGGATAGTGGAAGTCTGCGAAACCGGGTTCTTCGAAGGGAGCTTCATTATACCGCAGTTCATACTGCAGGAACTCCAGCATATCGCGGACTCAAGCGATTCGCTCAGGAGGGCACGCGGGAGAAGGGGGCTCGATATCCTTCACAAGATCCAGAAGATGAATAATATAGATGTAAAGATAGTTGATGAGGATTTTCCAAAGATAAAAGAGGTCGACGCAAAACTGGTGGCACTCGCCAAGATGCTCGGCGCGAAGATAATCACGAACGATTTTAATCTCAATAAAGTAGCTGAACTCCAGGGTGTGCCGGTACTCAACCTCAACGAACTCGCGAACGCACTCAAACCTGTTGTGCTGCCGGGCGAAAAGATGAATATTTTTATCGCCAAGGAAGGCAAAGAATCGAATCAGGGGGTAGGTTATCTCGATGACGGGACAATGGTGGTCGTGGACAATGCTAAAAAGACCATAAACCGTCAGGTAGATGTCATAGTCACAAGCGTACTGCAGACCACTGCGGGCAGAATGATATTCGCGAAGCTCAAAGACAACAGTGAAAGAGAAGAACTGAAGATGGCCCGCCATTAAATGAAAAAACGAATAGTAGCTATAGTCCCGGCAGCCGGTCTCGGCAAGAGGTTCAGCTCATCCGTAAGAAAAACATTTGCTACGCTGGACGGCATGCCCCTCCTGACCCACACACTGAAAAGACTGAATCGTGAACCGCTAATCACCGATATCATCCCGGTCCTCAGGGGCCAGGACACAAAGACCGGACTCGATATAGCCGAAGAGCACAAGCTCGATAAGGTACGCTGGATAGCAGCCGGCGGCCCGGAAAGGCAGGACTCCATATACAACGGCTTGAGGCTCCTCGAAGAGATGGGCGGGGGCGTTTCACCCGACACTCTCATTCTTGTCCATGACGGAGCAAGACCGGTGATCCCGAAAGGCACGATCCACCGGCTCATAAGTGAAGTGGAAGGGATCGACGGAGCAGCGCCGGGTGTGCCTGCAAATGAGACGCTGAAGAGCGTGAACAAGGACGGCATCATCACCTCAACGATAGACCGCGAAAATATCAGAGCGATCCAGACCCCTCAGATATTCCGGTTCAGTGTGCTCAAAAAGGCCTATGAAAAGGCATTCGCGGACGGTTTCTACGGAACGGACGATGCCTCTCTCGTCGAAAGGATAGGGGGAAAGATAAAGATAATCCCCGGAAACCCTTTGAACATAAAGGTCACCACACCAGAGGACCTGCACCTGGTGGAATACATCATTGCCAACCAGGAGGTATAATAGAAAATGCGTATCGGATCCGGTTATGACTCACATAAGCTGGTAGAGGGCAGAAGGCTCATTATAGGCGGGGTGGATATCCCGTTCGAAAAGGGGCTCCAAGGACACTCGGACGCGGACGTGCTCTGCCACGCTATAATAGACGCGGTCATGGGCGGACTCGGACTCGGCGACATAGGAAAACATTTCCCGGATTCTGATAATAAATGGGAAGATGCCTCGAGCATAGACCTGCTTTCAAGGACCATGGAGATGGTGAAGGATAATGGTTTCGAGGTCACATGGATCGATTCAACCGTAATGGCCGAAAGACCGAAGCTCCTGCCGTTCATTGAAGAGATGAAGGAGAATATTTCAAAGGCCGGTATACCTTCCAGCCTCATCAATATAAAGGCAACAACAAACGAGGGTATGGGTTTTATCGGCCGCAGCGAAGGGATTGCCGCGCAGGCTGTATGTCTTTTGAGACCGGTATAAAGTCTGTCCATTTATGTATAATATTGAGCTTATTACTTCATACTTTATTCATGTTTTGTCAATAAGATAAGATAGAACAATTAACAACGGAGACTTCATATGAAATATAAAGGACCTGTACTTTTAATATTAATAGCGATAGCGATAGCTACACTTTTCCTTATTCCGGAAACAAAGGTTTATAAAGAGATAGCGTCGGTGGATCAGCCCGCGCCCGATTTTGAATACGCGGATTCAACAGGCAAGATATGGAAGCTTGCGGACCTGAAGGGTAAGGTCGTCCTTGTAAACTTCTGGGCAACATGGTGCGCCACCTGCAAGGCAGAGATGCCGCAAAAAGAGCTCCTATACAGGAAAATGGAGGGCAGGCCCTTTCAGATGCTCGGCATGCTCTTCAGGGACGACCCCGATAATCTGCCCGATTACTTCAAACAGAACAAGGTCAGTTTCCCGACACTCATAAGCCCGGACAACGATTCCGCGAAGAGGTTCGGTATCACCGGTGTGCCCGAGACCTTCATTATCGATAAGGACGGCGTTGTCAGAGAAAAGCTTGTCGGGCCGCAGGAATGGAACAGTGAAGAGAGTCTCGCGATCATAGAGAAGTACCTGTAGCATGTACGACAAACTTAAAGAGATAGCAAACGATCAAAGTATCCTGGCCTTCGGAGTTGCAGACACGGAAAACCTGAGGGAACATTATGACGGGCTCCCCATGGACCAGACCGAGGGCCTGAACAACGGCATATCGATCGGCATGGCTGTCTCTGGCGCTGTGCTCAAGGGCTGCATCATGGGCCCGACACGCCACTACCTTCACAACTACCGCATGACCAACTGGAACCTTGACATGACGGCTGCCAGGATCGCGGCCGTGATACAGGACGAGGGCTTTCGGGCGATGCCTATACCCGCGAGCCAGATAGTGGACTGGGAGGCGCAGACCGCGCATCTCTCGCACAAGATGATCGCGCTCCGCGCTGGTTTAGGGTGGATAGGGAGAAACAACCTCCTCGTACATCCGAAGTGGGGCTCAAAGATAAGGATCTCGACCATACTCACCGACATGCCGCTTAAAACTGACACGCCTATTGAACGTGACTGCGGCTTCTGTAAAAAGTGCATTGATGTATGCCCGGTCAAGGCGATCAAGGACTCCCACAAAGATTGGAACAAAGCGGCCTGCCTTGTGAAGCTGAAGTACTACGCGCAGAACTATGGTGTAGGGCAATATATTTGCGGGTTGTGTCTGAAGGTTTGCGACTCGGTATAAAAACCCTTATTCTAAAGTTCCGAGTTCATCATGTCTTACCACTCTGTTTTTCCCCAGAGATTTTGCTTTATACATAGCCTCATCAGCTTCATCCAGTAATTTCTGTATTGACATCCCTTTTTCATAACCTGTAATGCCAATGCTTAATGTATTGGAGATAGTTGCCGGCTTGGTATCTGTGTCTGAAGTAAATGAGAATGTTTTACATTCAAATGCGGCCCTTATTCTTTCTGCAACAATATATGAAATGGTTGCCTCGGTATCAGGAAGCACGATGACAAATTCTTCTCCTCCGAATCTAAATGCGCGGTCAGTTGGTCTGAGTTTTTCTTTCAGCATGGCTCCCAAAAAAGACAGGATCTCATCCCCTGCTAAATGGCCATAGGTGTCATTTATTACTTTAAAATTATCAATATCCATCATTAAAATAGAAAACTTGTAATCATATCTTGCACAGCGTGAAATTTCATCTTCCAATGTTGAGAACAGATAGTTTCGATTATAAAGCTTGGTAAGCTTGTCGGTTATTACCAGTTCCTGTATCTGTCTGTTCTTATTGTCAAGATTTTCAAGAGCTGAAGATAATTCTTTGTTTAAATGGGTAATTTTAGCCATCTGCTCTTCGGCATGGTGGGTTTTTTTGCGTATCAGGTACAACAGGTTATTTACCCCTTCCCCGATCCTCTCAGCATTGGTCGGACAGGCTGCCTTGTAAACATCACACTGCATGCAGTTTTGATATTTATCAGCAAATTGCCCCTGAATATTTCCTCCACAATAAGTACCGGCAACTTGCCAGCAGCGCAATTCTTCTTTCTGGTTGTATATTGGGCAGTCATCTTTTTTGCACTCTTTCTTTTCCCAGCACACTATTAAGTTAGGATTTTCAAAAGTTACATTATCGTCTTTTATGGCCCTGTCTAATAAGAAAACCATTTCATTGCTAAATTCTTCAATATCGACTGCAGACTTTTTCTTATTTTCGTTTGCCATGATATCCCTTTTTTTTGAAAAGCATTAACTAATTACTCGGCACATTTTCATTAATTCCTGAATTTTTATCGTAAAACAGATTTATTTCATTGTCAAATGCAATTAAATTTTAGGACTTATAATAAATTTCTCTACCGAGCAGGCCCCATCGCTCATATCTTTTTTCTTGCCGATTCGGCATGAATATATATATAATTTTTCAGGACATGGCCGGAAAACAACAAAAGTGAGGTCAAGATGAGTACAGAAAGTTTAGCTGCAAAAGAATTAAGACCTGATAAAACAGGTTATTTCAAATACCGCTTGGGTGTTTATATCCTTTCAACTATTTTCGTGTGCGTTTGTCTGATCATTGGGCTCGGATTTGCTAATGATTTTCTTGCCAAAAAAGCAGGTTTTTCGATCTCTGTCTGGTTTATATTGGTACCTGCTGTTTTGTTTGCGATCTATAGCTTCCTGGTCATTCAGGCCAAATATTCGAAAACAAAATATACCCTTTACAAGGACCGCATAAATTTCCACGGCGGGAGCCTGTTCAGTGATTTTGAAAATGAGCTGAATTATAAAAATGTTACACGTGTGTCTTTGATCCTTCCTTATATGGAAAACTATTTTTGCAAGACAGGAAATGTACTCATCGAGAGTGCAGGGGCCACAGAGACAGAGATCGTTCTTAGCTCTGTATCCGATCCCAAAGCTTTATACAATGGGATACTGAATAACCTGAAGGAAAACGGTTTTCAGTTAAATATGAAAAAGCTTATTCAGGTGGAGCGGCCACATCCCCTGGCCGTCTTTTTACAAACAGGTCAATCTGTTTTATATGCGCTTTTTATCATTGCCTGGATTCTTGGGTCAAGTGATGAAAAAACCGGGAAATCTTTTATTCTCCCCTGGCTCCTGGCACATCCACCGGTCGCATTGCTATTGGGAGTAATTATCCTTATCGGCCTTACCATTTACGGGATTCTGATCTATTTTGAATTACAACGGAGGGTTTACCGGCTTTTTGATGATGCTATTGAATATCATGAGGGATTTCTGACAAAGGTCACATCTATTATTCCTATGGAGAATCTGACGGATTCGACTGTGAAGCAGGGTTTTATAAGTAAGATGTTCGGCCTGTACGATGTTAATTTAAGCTGCCAGGGCAGCAATCAGGCGATCTCTTTCCTGAACATTGCAAACGGCGAGTTGCTTTCAGAAAATCTTGATAGGCATATTAAACTATTTAGTGCACGCACTAAAGAACAAGTTCCTGAGCAAACAGCAAATGAGCTTCACACTGCTTCCTCTCAGGCAATATCAGGGACAGCGCAACCGCAAACACCTGCCAGCGCAAAAAAGCTGATCGATTATGACCGGACATCCACCCTGGAATTAAAGATGGATGCCTTGAAAAGCTGGATTCCGATCATCGTCCTTGTCCTTTTTTTCATTGTCAGTATTGTTTTTCTACCCAGAGCTGCGCAGATCATCGCTGCGTTCTGCAGTTTCATAGTTGTCTGTGTAATGAGTGTTTTTATCATCATCCGAATATCCAAAACAATATATAAGATCAAGGGGTCTTCTGTTGAAAAGACTTTTTGTTTTCTGAGCCGTTCAACGACAGAGTTCACGTTTGAAAAAATAACGGCAGTCACATTTAAACAATCAATTCTTGATCAAATAGCAAAGACCCATGCGATCATCTTCTGGTCCATCGGGGCTAGCCAGCCGCTTATTCTGCAGAACGTGCGCATAACTGACAGCGATAAAAAAATGATAATGGCAAAGTGCGGGATACATGATAAAAAGAAAAACGAAGTACATCTCATAGCAGCGGATTTTTCTTTTGCATCGATGATATGCGCGAATCTCTTTTCCTATTCATTTTTGCTTACTCTTCTTGTTGTATCCGGGGCTGTCTTCCCGCAATTTATAATAGCTTCACTTGTTATCGTGCTTATACTTTTCGGGCTCTCCTTTGCCTTTTTGAACATGTATCACAAGCGATCCAATCTGCGGTTCCATGATGATCACATTCAATTTACCCATGGCCTGGTCAGCCTTTATCATCAATGCGCCCTTTATGAGGATATCAAGGATATCACGACCGTGAAGTTTCCGATGACAAATAAGGGCCTACTGCAATTTAACATTGCCGGAGAATCCCTGGCGCCTCGAGGTAATAAAAGCCTCAACAAACAACCGGGAGCAATGTTCCTGAATTTTGCGTTTAAGTTCAAGCATGCGGACAATATTGAACTTTTGGATGAGCTCATTGACTCAATTTTAATTATGGGCCTGTCTTCAGAAGCATCCGTTAAGGAATTGATCCATAAACCTTCAGATCATAAATATACTGATCGAGTAACGGCGCGCTCATCTATCTTGAACCCTCTTATCAAAAGTGGATTTTATACAATATTTGCATTGGCCTCGATATTAATTGTCCCTCAGTTCACTGTATTTCAATTCCCATTTTGGGCAAACACGATCATAATAAGCGTTTTACTATTGATCAATGTTATTGTCGCGATCCAGACAAATGTCCGGAGGTATTCAATTCAGGATAAACGTGTCCTGGCAAAGTCAGGTGTCATATACAAACAACAGATCACCGTCATCTTTGATCGTATTGATTTTATTAATTCTCAACAGGGGGCATTAAATAAACTCTGCCGTAACGGCAATGTTACCGTCAATACCGCCGGATCAAGTAAGCCAGAAATTATTGTAAGAGATATATCGAATTACCGTGAATTTTATGACGAATTGAAAAGGGTGTATAACTAAGGGCGTTGCACCCAAGGGGCACAGGCATGCAACACCCCTACGAGGGCAGACCTGCCTACCGGCAGGCAGGCACACAGGTCTGCCCATACAATGTCGCATATCTTTTGTAAGGGCAGGTTTGAAACCTGCCCCTACTTGCAAGGCTGTCAATCCTGACAGCTAATCATTCAAATACAGCAATGCTATAATTCACGGATCAAGCAAATACATATTGACAATGCCTTTAAATTGACATACTATAAATAGTATATACACTATAAACTATGTGGGAAATATATGAACATCGGAGGATAGCAAAACAACTTGGCACCTCACCGGTTGAGATCCTGAAGATCTACGAAAAATGGAAGGATATTGTAAGCATATCGGGCCCGGCTGGATTAAGGTCAATCAAAGGGTTTCATGACGAGGCCCTTCGAGGCGAATGGAAAGGACACAGGTCATCAAGACTGGGAATTAAACATCGTATACTTTATAAGGTCGTTAAAGAAGAGGTTCTTGTACAAGTTATAAACATTACTCCTCATGATTACAGGAGAAAGTAGTATGAAAGATTACAGCAAAGCAAAGAAGAACATAGATGTAACCGTCGGTGAATCGATTCGCATTATCAGGCAGTTGCAGGATATGAGTCAGAATCAACTGGCCGACGCCACCGGGATACCGCAGTCAACGATCTCCGCGATAGAGAACGACCGTGTTCAGCTCGGGGTTGAGCGTGCAAAGGTCCTTGCGAGGGCACTTAAGTGCCATCCTGCAGTTCTTGTCTTTCCAGGATGGGAAGTACAGCAGGAGCCAGCCGCGTAGTTTTGTCTTTCCCCTTGAAAAACAACGTCTTCACTGTTATCCTATTTTGAAAAACTACCCTTTTAAATGAAAAATCAAGATCGATACAAAACATCCCACTTAAGCGAGGCACAATATGAACCCGGCTCCGGAAACAGGGTACTCAAGAATCTTCTCGGCATTAAACGCAAAAGAGAAATGGATCAGGCGGAAAGTGAGGCTTTAGAGCGAATAACTGATCTGCTGTTTAAAACTTATGCGAAAAATCAACGTTTCAAAGAAGCTGCTATTAAAAATATGCACAAAACCTGGTTGAAGGATATCTATGCCTGGGCTGGCGAATATCGAAATGTAAATATCAGCAAGGATGATTTTCCGTTCGCTGCTTCTAAACAGGTACCGCAGTTGATGAATAAGTTTGATAAAGAGATCCTGGTTAAACATACTCCTTGCAACTTTAAAACTTTGAAGAGAGTTATTCAGGCACTGGCAATAGTTCATACAGAATTAGTGCTGATCCATCCATTTCGTGAAGGGAATGGAAGAATAACCAGAGTGCTGGCAACACTTATGGCGACTCAGGCCGGATTACCGTTGCTGGACTTTAGTGCAATTCGAGGCAAAAAGAAAGAAGAATATTTCAGAGCTGTACAGGCAGGAATGGACAAAGATTATAAGCCTATGGAAGCAGTATTTGACTTGATAATCAGTAAGACATTAAAAGATCAGGACCGCTGAGATTTTTTAGAAGTCTTTTTTGACTTCTTGGTGAACAAGCAGTTAATCCCTTCGATCGCGCTGGAGGTTGATACATTAGTAATGAGCGCAGACTTATATTTCTTGCGGTCCTTCAAGTAAGGATTTGTTTCTATTAAAGGCTTCTTGGACATACTATATTTTACCATATTGAGTAATACCTTGTTTGCCATATTTTCCCCCATCGCCTATCGCCTTGTATCTTTAATCCGTTGGCTCTTTTGCTCTTATAAACAATTTTATTGCCCGGCAGGGCTAAAATTGTTTACACTCTTTTCAAGGGACATGGTTGAATAATCAAAACAACTCCACCTTTCATGCTATCTCCTGATTTTGACAAAAAAGCCGGGGAATATAGCATTTATAAAATCAAGGAAAACATCTTATGAAATACACGTATTTTGAAATCAATAACTTCAAGGGTATTGAGAAGGTTAGAATTGATATAGATTCATCACCAAAAGGAGATGTGTATACTCTCGTTGGGCTAAATGAGAGTGGTAAGACTACAGTGCTTGAAGGTATCAATCTACTTACCTACCGTGAGGATCTTGACCCCCTCGATCTACCAGGATATGGAGAGCACGATATCCATGACCTTATTCCAATCGCTAAGCGAGCAAATTTCAATGATAGCATAATGATTGAAGCTGGTTTCATGCCTACTGAAAGTGATGAGAAAATACTTGCACGCTTATTTAAAAAGAATGTCGGGGCCACACTAACTGAGCCGATTGGTGAATTCCATATAACTCAAGCATACAAATTTGAAAATTCAACGATGGTTGCGGGGCAGCCTAGCATCAAATGGAATATCAATCTTGTCGGAAAGCTAAAGAGACAAAGAATTCCAAAGAAAATCTCTAGTCCAAATTGGGCAGAGTGTATCCGGATAATTAAAACTTTTTTGCCTTCGGTCGTTTACTTCCCTAATTTTTTATTTGAATTTCCTGACAAAATTTATCTTGAGAATCCACCAGATAACCCAGATAAGCACAATTTCTATTGTACAGTCTTACAAGATGTTTTAGATGCGATAGGAGATAACACAAATTTGCAGGATCATGTACTTTCAAGGGCAAAGAGCTCAAAGACTTATGATAAACGAAGTTTAGAAAGCGGCCTTTTAAAGGTTGGTGCACACATAACCAAGACGGTATTTGAAAACTGGGATCGTATATTTAAAAGGCCTGCTGGAAAAAAAGAAATAATAGTAGATATAGAGCAAGATGCTCGAGGAGTTTACTACCTCCAGCTTCGTTTAAAAGATGGGAGCGACCTTTTTGCTATTAGTGAGAGGTCATTAGGATTCCGATGGTTTTTTACGTTCCTCTTGTTAACTCACTACAGAGGGTTTCGTAGTCTTGAACCAAGGAATGTCTTGTTTCTGATAGATGAGCCTGCGTCAAACTTGCATCCCTCAGCTCAGACGCAGCTAATAGATAGCTTCACTAGACTACCTACCGGTTGTGGAATAATTTACACAACCCATAGCCATCATATGATCAAACCAGAATGGCTTGAGAATGCGTTTGTAGTCAAAAATGAGGGGCTTGACTATACGGATGCTGAGGATAACTATTCCGCAAAGGAAACAAAAATAATACTGAGTAGATATAGGGAGTTTGCATCTAGACATCCAGAGCAATATACGTATTTTCAACCGATTCTAGATGTTTTAAATTACTGCCCAGGGCAATTAGAGAATGTTCCGGACGTTGTTATGCTCGAGGGTAAGAATGATTTTTATATCTTGAAATATATGTGTCAACAACAGAGAAGGGAGGAAGAGATCAACCTAATGCCAGGTGGAGGGGCTGGCAGTCTTGATCAACCAATTCAACTCTATTTCGGGTGGGGGCGAAATTTTATTATACTACTCGATTCAGACGGTGAAGGTAAGACACAAAAAAATCGATATTTGGATAAATTTGGACTCGGCGCTCGTATATTCACTCTTGCAGATGCAGATGAGTCTTGGGGGAACAATGGTATGGAGAGCCTATTTACAAAAGATGAGCAAATTAATATGCAAACTACGATTTATCCCGATTCTAGTAATTTCAACAAAACCCATTTTAACCGTGCTATACAAGAACTGTATCTTACAGATCGCGAAGTGGCGTTGTCAGAACAGACAAAGACTAAATTTGGCAACTTAATTGATAAATGTATTTCATGGTTAGATTTATCCATAGATTACTAACATGGTGACATCTAACAATTAAATGAATTTGTCCTTCCCCGCCTTGTCCCCACGTTTTAGATTTGCGAAGAAAATCTGCGGGGATTTCCCCCTTGAACCGGTATTATATATACCATGAACTGCCCTAAATGCAATTTTGAACAAGAAGCCTCAAACACGGAATGCATAAAGTGCGGGATCGTGTTCGAAAAGTACAAACAACCTCAGGAAAGCGAAACCGTTGAAGCGGTTGCAGAAGTAAACACAGACAATATTATTGTTCTCAAAGAGCCGTCTGAAACCGGTTTTTTAAATCTCCTTCTATACACAAAAGAAAACATTGACCCGATCTACTTGGGCGGAAGGGCCGTCGCCTTCCTGATCATCTTTATCTGGGGATGGAAGTTCATCTTCACGCCGATCAATCACCCTTACCTGCTCCAAACAAATATGCATTTAATAAACCTCCCGTTCCATGAGGCAGGCCATCTCGTTTTCAGGCCCTTCGGACAATTCATTTCCTCTCTCGGCGGAAGTCTCGGGCAGATACTCATTCCCCTGATGTGTCTTGGGACCTTACTATTGAAAACACGGGACACCTTCGGGGCATCAGTCACGTTATGGTGGACAGGACAGAACTTTATCGACCTTGCCCCGTACATCAATGACGCAAGGACACTTACAATGCCACTTCTCGGGGGCAACACCGGGCGCTTCTCCCCATACGGTTTTCATGACTGGGAGTTCATTCTTACTGAGTCGGGGCTTTTGCAACATGATCATTTTATCGCGGGACTATCTTTCACGATCGGCTCGATATTGATAATACTCTCATTTGTATGGGGCGGGATTCTTTTATATAAGCAGTACCGGAATCTTGAGAAGAGTTAAGCATTACAAGAACAAGCTATACATCCCCCTTAGGTTAAGGGGGAAAGAGGGGGTTACTACTATTGAATAACTCCCCTAACCCCTCTTAATCTAAGAGGGGAATCTTCCCCTGGCCCCTCACCCTTCTGTTCTATATATCCGGAAAATAAACCGCCTCTCCCTTTGTCCCGCCGTAAACCACGAAGATGCCATACTTGTAATAGCAATCCGCATCCCTGAAACCAGCGGCCCTTAACGCATCCAGTTGGTCTTCAAGTCTGTCGGGCTGGTTCTCTTCGCCATCCTTATATCTGGCGATAACATCGGCGGACGGTTCATCGTATGCCTTAAGTTCGGCCCTCTTCTCAGTCATCCACTCTTCCCAGATCTTCATGTACCATCCGTCAAGTATATCTGTCGGCGGAAGCACGACATCTATGTTGATAAAGTGCCCGTCCGGACGCAGTTGCGCGTTTATGGCCCTGAAGAATCTGGACTTCTCATCCATTGTCAGATGATGTATCGCCATTGAAGAGAGAACAATATCATAATCCCGGACAGGCAGGCCGTCCTCTATGATCTCCTGAAAGGTCGCTTTGATATAATCCGCGTTCTCAAAACCCTTCAGCCTCTCTTTCGCCTTTTCAAGCATGTCGTCAGACGCATCAACCAGGGTGGCTGATATCGAGTTATCAACATCAAGGATATTACGCGTAACTATCCCGTCCCCACACCCGAGATCCAGGACCCTGATATTCTTTTTCCCTGAAACGAAATGCCTGAAGAATGACCGCATGATCCCGAACATCCTCTGCCTCTCGACAATGTATATGTTCGCGTTGTCTCTGTACTGCTTTGCGAACTCCTGGTCCGCCCATCTTGTATTATTAAAGTCTGTCATGGTTATCTCCTTCCGTAGGGGCACGGCATGCCGTGCCCTTACAATCACACCTTTTTGATACGAAGCATATTATTGCCTCCGATCTGAAATTCGAACGGCACCCTGACTACTTCCGCCTCTATCCCTTTTCCGGATAAAAACTCCAGGATATCACCAAGGTGTTCATACGGTTTTGCATCAAGTCCCGAAAGGGGAAATATCCTCACCTCATTGGCGGAGACCCTTATAAGTTCCTCCAGACACTTCATATGAAAATCACGATCGAGCCTGTCACCGTAAAGAAAGAGGAAGTGCCCTGAAAGAACGAGCTCAAAGGCATTATCAGGGTAAGGCAGCTTCGGCAGCTCCGCCTCTCTGTATATGCCCGACTTTTTGTTGCGGACGAGGTCCTTTATAAAGCCCCCGAATGCCTTTTTCCTCAATCCCATTACATGTTCCTTGTCAGTGTAATAACCCCACTTGTACTGATGTGCGGCCTCATCGAACTTCTTGAAGACATGCCGGATATCCTCCTGCCCTTTCTTGAAAAGGTCAAAGGAATTTTGTCCGTACATAACATCACATGCCGAAACATCGAACCCCTTTTGCCGGGCCTCTGCCGTAAAAGAGGAGGATCCGGCGGCACAATCAAGGACAGGCCCCTTTGTGAGCAGCGTATCATCGAGATCAAAGATGTCCATGTATTCGGCATACGTCCTTCCTAAAAATACAATGCGGTCTATATCTAATTTATCCATAATGTTATCTCCTTAAAAAATAAAAAAGCCGCGGTTATTAGCCGCGGCTTTCGGGTTTATTATGTTGATCCAATATCAGCTAACAACACCCCCGTTCAGCCACGGCTTGATAAGTCGTGCTGCGAAAGTAAGTGCGTCAATTAATATCAGATTCATTGTAGACATTTTCAATACTAATTTAATTTAATTCCCATTGTCAAGATTAAGCCTTTCTTTTATATATTCTCTCAACACATCCATTGCCGCCCTGATCTCATCCGTCTGCGGCAGCTTCTCGATCAATCGCTCGATATACCCTCTCTCCTGCAACAGCCTGATGGACTCATCAAAGTAAAGGTCGTAGATCCATGAGAGCTTCATCAGCTTGAAGTCATTCTCTGTCCTTATGTTCGAATAAGAGGCAACCTCTCTGTTGTAGAGGTTCTCGATCATGATCTTTGAGTATTCGGGAGTGTCCGGCATCCCGAAGGCGGTTGCGGACGCGCTCTCTTCAGGATGGCTTTCGTAATATTCGATGAAAACCCGGAAGATATCGACCTTGTCCGCGTCACGCACCATTTTAAGAAAAAAAATCGTGTCTTCGTCGAATATTGTCGGTATGGAGAATGCGCCGTGAAAATTCACGACCTTAAGTACAAGCTCCCTTTCACTTTCGGACAGGCGCTCAAGGACACCTTCTTTAATCAATGTCTTCTTGCCCAGAAGCCCGTGGCTGAGCGAGATAGCATCCCTGAAGGTCCTGTATTTGGCATACTGAGGGAACCTCCCGATATCATGGAAAAGCGCGACTGTCTCGGCAAGCCTCATTTGATCATCACTAAGTGACAATCCCTTTGCGATCAACAGGATGTTCTCTCTGACATTGCGCGTATGCTCTACCTTAAGCATTATATTTCTCTGGTCCTCTTCATTGGACGAATAAAAAAACTTCGTAAAATCGGAAAACCAGTTCCTGAAATATTTAAGGTCGTCTTCGGTCATCTTATTAAAACGTTTCAAACGTGTAGGGGCACCCCCCTGTGGGTGCCCTTTTGAATTTTATCGTCTCTTATCAGGGCAGGCACGGGGGCCTGCCCCTACGTTATGTCTTTTGTAAGGGCACGGCATGCCGTGCCCCTACATTTTATTTGTCACCTGTCTTTAATATTTATACTCCATGACCATCTGATCGAGCGAATCATCGCGGAGGAGGTACTGAACATTGTCCTCTGCTATCATTTTGAACGCATACTTGATCACTTCCTTGTACAAGTCACAGAATACGGCCTTTTTGTACATGTTACCGCGAGCATACATCTCTGCCGGGCAGGGCGATCCGCAGATGTGCCTGAAGTCACAGACATCGCACTCATCTATCTTCTCAACCATCCTCGACCTGATTTCCTTAAACGGCTTTGAGTTCATCGCCTTTTCAATAGAGGTCTTGAAGATGTTCCCCCCTGAGAATTCCTTGAAACCTATAAATTCACCGCAAGGCACCATTGCACCGTCCGCGGTAACTGTGAGGAATGTCCTTCCGCCTCCGCAAGGTGAGATGTCACACATCATACGGCGCGCGGTAGGCGATATGATCGCGAGCAGGACATTAGCGAAGTTGCCGATCACGATCTGCTGTTTTGTCTTTTTTGTAAGCTCCATCGCCGTGTTAACTGCCTTGATAAGGTTCTCCGCGTACTCGGCGTCATCCGCCTTTATCTTGTCAGCGCGTTTCTGTGTAAGGCGCACCGGGTTCAGTAGCACCATCGGCACCTTCTTCTTATGAAGGAACCGAACGAGCTGCGAGAGCTTTGTCACGTTGAGCTTTGTGACCGTGCAGATCACGTTCAGGCCTTCATAACCCTCAAACCACTTCAGTGCCTGGATCGCCTTTTTGTAGTTGCCGCCGCCGGCCCTTGATACACGTGAAAGATTGTTATCAGCCTCCGTCGCGGCATCAAGGGAGATGCCGATACCCACGCGGTATTTCTTGATGAACTCCACGTCCTCTTTTTCGAGGAGGAGTGAATTTGTCTGGATACCGAAACGCATCTTCTTGTGATACTTCTTTATCGACTTGAAGAGGAGATCCTTGACCATGAGCGGCTCCGCAGCGTGATAAACGATAACAGGTTGCTTCTTCTTGTCCTTGAAATAGTCCTCGATCCTGCTAAGCGTCAGGTCGAGCTGTTCCCATGTCATCTGGGTGCCGTGTGTCCTGATCTTCGAGGGAATATAGCAGTACGGGCAGTTCGCGTTGCATCTGTCTGTGGGGTCAATATAAACACAGTTAAGCGGCTCGTTGAACCTGAAGTCATGCATCTCCTTGTCAAGATGCTTCAGCTCTTTTTTATAGAGATCGATCAGGTTCTGGGGGAGGCTAAAGTCTCCGTTGTTCCTCGGCAGCGCGCTCCAGAAAATATTTTCCGGATCAAGCGCCAGCTTCCAGTTCTCATCTATATCCGAAAACGAGAGGCCCCTCTCAACATTGGTCTCTGAACATCCGCATTTACTCTTCTTACTCATTTAATGAATCTCCTTTTATATTGATTTTATATTTGTAGTCATTCCTGTGAAAACAGGAATCCATAATACTGCACATCAACAACTACTGGATTCCCGCTTTCGCGGGAATGACACATCGCAGCATGTTTATGTAAGGGCACGGCATGCCGTGCCCCTACAAGTGAACATTACACATTGACACAATGTATGCTTATGTAGAGGCGGGTTTGAAACCCGCCCCTGCAATTTCTTTTAAAAGAGTGGGCAGACGGTTTCAAAAAACCGCCTGCCCACCGCTTCATTGATTAAAGAGGCATTTTCTTTTTTGGCACATCACCGTACATTACAAAATGTGTCAAACCGTTCGCGGTCTTCGCACATTTCATGTGGTAGGAAATGGCTGTCTTTGTCTCTGCCTTCTTCTGGGTCTTCTTGGATTTTTTCAAGAAATTACCCTCCTTTCAATGAAGTTTCCCCGCCAGCTGCGGGGTAAAGATTATTTATCTGTTATGCTCCAACTGCCGACAAAGCTCCAAGCAGAATTTCATTATCCTTACGGGATTTGACGGCCACCCGTATATAAGAATCGTCAAGGCCCCTGAAGTTTGAACAGTCCCTGAGGATAATTCCCTTCTCCTTCATACCCTCGCATATTTTCACGCTATTACCTGTCTTGATCAGATAAAAATTGATTGCGGAAGGGAAAAACTCTATTCCAATATCCCTCAGTCCGTTCTCGATAAACTCTTTTTCATTTTTGATGAGATCCATGGTCCTGGCCGCGTAATCAATGTCATCTATCGCAGCGATCGCCGCCTTCTGTGCCAGTGTGTTCATTGTCCAGGGCTCCTTGAATTCCTTGATCCTCTCGATGATATCCGGATGGAACACCCCGTATCCGGCCCTCAGCCCTGTTATCGCGTAGAACTTTGTCATGGACCTCAGGACAATAAGGTACGGATTGCCCTGAACATGCCCGATCACTGAATCAGCTGGGCAGAAATCGATAAATGCCTCGTCCAGAACAAGAAGACATTTCATTTCCCGCGCGGCTTCAGCTATCCTGAGCACTTCTTCTTTGGTTAAAAGATCACCGGTCGGATTATTCGGGTTGCAGAGAAACGCCATATCGCACCCCTGCATTACTTCAATAAATTCCCTCGCAATTATTTTGTAACTATCTTCTTTCTTGAGGGTCAATTCTTTTATCTCTCCGCTTTTTATCGCGTTTCCATACTCTGAGAACGCCGGAGCCGTTATGAGCACCTTGCCCGGCTTCAACGCAGCAGGAAGAAGATATATAAGTTCGGTACTCCCGTTCCCGCAGATTATCGAGTTGGGGTCGATATTGTGGTATTGCGCTATCACTTGCCTCAATTCAGACGCGTCCGGATCCGGATAATGGACGAGGTTGTCCAGTTCAGCCCTGATCGCCTCTTTTACCCTGTCCGAGATACCAAGCGGATTGATCGACGCGCTGAAATCAATAAGTTCAGATGCGGGTATCCCTGTCTCTTCCGAGATCCTGTATATGTTCCCACCATGTTCCGGTCTGTTTATTTCCATAGTCTCTACACTCATACCAATAAAATTGCCGCAAGAAGCCCGAGGAAAGAGGTCAGTTTAATGATGCCTACGGCTATGAGTGCCGCCTCCATATACGCCTCGGCACTCCCTGGCTTGAGACCCTCTTTCAGGATATTGTCTCCTATGTAAGGCTTTACACCCTCGACTCCTTCGTAAGTCGATGGCCCCCCGAGCCTTACCCCGAGGGCGCCCGCCATTGCTGCCTCGGGCACACCGGCATTCGGACTCGAGTGATTCTTTCCATCTCTTATCATTATCGAATAAGCCCTCTTGGCACTTTCAAAGTCAGGGCCCTTTATCTTCCCTTCGATCCAGTTCAGAAAGCTTCCTACATAGCGGCCCATCCTGTTGCGCATGCCTTCAAGCCATTCTGCGCCCCAGCTTACAGCGAACCTGCAGGAGTTAATACAATATACTGCCGCCACTATCAACGCGCCGGTGATCCTTGCCGGAATATAGTTGGCAATATCATCCAGCCTGGCTGCTGCCCAGCCAAAACTCCGATATTTATCATTCTTATATCCAATCATAGAATCGAGAGTGTTAATTGCCTTGTATGTCATTGCGAGCGGCAGCCCCCCCAGAACAAAATAGAATAAGGGGGCGGTTATCCCGTCCGATGCGTTTTCCGAAAGTGTCTCTATAACAGCCTTCAGTATCCCGGCCTCCTGCAGGTTCTGCGTGTCCCTGCCAACGATCATAGAAAGCTTGTCCCTCGAGATATTGAGTTCGCCTCTTCCAAGTTCCCGTATCACGCCAAGCGCCGAACCAATGAGCCCGCGGGTCGCGAGTGTTGTCGAGACCAGGAAGACATAAATGCCGAACGAGATAAATTCGGCTATCGGAGAAAAATCCAGGCTATCTAAGATCCTGTCCAGAATAAAAAATGAAATAAACGTGCCCGCAACCATAATAGCAACAAGCGCGGCCCCCGCGATCTTCTCCTGCACCCCTGTCGAAAGATCTTTCCCCTTGCGAAGGAAAGGCGGTACAATATCATTCAAGTTGACCCGGGGACGCGGCTTATCATCGCCTTTACTCTCTTCTTCTGCGCCTTCCCAATTGATCAGATTCCTGAGCCAGGTCTCAAGCTTCTCTATAAGCAGTCCCATTGCCTGGACCGGATGGGGCATCCATCTCGGGTCGCCTGTGATCAGGTCAACTAAATATGCCAATGTAAGTGCCATGGTCTCTGTCATTTCATCTCCTCCGTCTTATTCATGCAGTACTCCATTCCGACTTCTCTCAATATGAAACAGATGTCCAAACTCTTGCCAAGGATATCCGCCCACCGCTCTATCGCCTCCTCTTTCTTTGAGTGATAGTTGGTCGTCTCTTCCCTCGGGGGAAGGCCTTTTTTCATCCTCAGGGAATTTATAACAGCGGTCCTAAGGCCGTCATTATCGAATATACCATGGATATACGTCCCCCAGACATTCTCTTTGACGGAACCGTCAGGGACAGGATCGTTCGAGCCGTTCAAACGTTTTATATTGAACAGCCCCACATCCCCGGTCGTATGCCCCATATGGATCTCATATCCCTTGAGCTGGTTCCATTTACATGTTGATGTGCTTTGCACCGCCCCGAACCATTTCTGGCTGACAAGGTTGGCTGATAGCTGACAAGTGGTCTTTGTCCTGTCCATTGTTGTTACTGTATCGAGCAAATCCATTCCATCTATTTCCGCGTGTGAACTTTCAACATTATCAGGATCAACGATCTTTTGGCCGAGCATCTGATAGCCCCCGCATATGCCTGCTACCGATGTCCCGTTCTCAGCCGCTCTCCTTACAAGCTTATCGATCCCGTTCTCCCTCAAAAATAGAAGATCGGTCACGGTATTCTTTGAACCCGGAACAATAATAAGATCCGCGCTCTTTATGTCCATCTCATCGAGGGAATATTTCAGTTCAACGTCCGGCTCATACATGAACGAGTCAAAGTCCGTAAAGTTGGATATGTACCTCAGGCCGAGCACCACGATCTTCACCGGCTTGTGATACTCACCCTTGTGAGATTGCTTCCATCTCTCGGCAGGGATCGCGTCCTCTTCATCCAGTCCAAGATCCCCATGATAATAAAGCGTGCCTATCACGGGCTTGTCCGTCTTCTCCTCTATCATCCGGAGCCCGGGCCGGAGGATATTCATATCGCCCCTGAACTTGTTCACAATGAATGCCTTAATATAATCTGCGTCGGTCCTTCCGTCTTCGCGTACGCGGTCCCCCAGCAGGCCGACCGTCCCGTAAAAAGCGGCGAAGACGCCGCCCTTATCTATGTCGCCTACCAGTATCACAGGTGCGTCCGTATAACGGGCAACGCGCATGTTCACAACTTCTTCATCCTGAAGATTGATCTCCGCGGGACTGCCCGCGCCTTCGATCACGATCAGGTCATAATCCTTTGCAAGCCTGTCGTACGCGGCCGTGATCTCTTTCCAGACCCGGTCCTTGATCTCATAATATTCATGCGCCTTTAGAGTCGCATAGACGCTGCCGTTGAGTATCACCTGACAGCCTGCCTCGCCGGTTGCCTTCAACAGTACGGGATTCATATCGTTTACCGGCTCTATACCCGCGGCCTCTGCCTGGAAGGCCGTTGCCCTGCCGATCTCACCGCCCTCCTTTGTGATAAAGGAATTGAGCGCCATGTTCTGGGACTTGAAGGGCGCGACCTTTATGCCCATGTTCCTGAATATCCTGCAGAGCCCGGCAACGATAACGCTTTTGCCCGCGCCTGATCCTGTTCCCTGTATCATGATTGCTTTAGCCATTGTTAAAAAAAGTGCAACAGTGCAACAGCACAATAGTGCAAAAGTTAAAAGACTTAAACGACAAAATTAATTTGTTTAACTACAGGATAGTCCCACATCTCGATCACATTCAATGCGCCAAAGTCCTGTTCTATCCTGAAAATATTCTCAAGAGGTATCCCGAGCATCTCACACAGGATGACCCTGGTCACCCCGCCGTGCGACACGACAGCGATATCCTCTCCCTCATGGTCCTCCATGATCTTATTGAATGCGGGCATCACTCTCTCCCGCAGATCAAGCGTGCTCTCGCCCTCCATGGGACTGAACCTAAGCGGATCACGCGCCCATGCACTAAAGGCATCGGGCCACTTATCGCTTATCTCATCAAAGGACATGCCCTCCCACTCCCCAAAGTTGCGTTCCTTCAGTTCATCGATAACAATCGGTTTGAGCCCGAAGGGCTCCGCGATAATCTCCGCGCTCTTGCTCGCCCTGCTGAGACCGGAACAGTACACAGCGCCTATTGCACTATTGCGCTTCTGCACTATTGCACTAAGAAAACTCGAGAGTTTTCTTATCTGTTCCACCCCGTTCGCGGATAGAGAAACATCAATGTGCCCGTTATAGCGGCGAGGGTCCGAGTCCTCGACCTCTCCATGTCTTATTAGATAAATTTTTGTGCCCATATTATTGTCACTATCAAAAATATTAAGACCGCGATCTCATTCATGGCCCCGAACGAATCACCTGTCATACCCCCGAAGAGCTTGTTGAAGAAGAGTACTGACAGGAAGCTGAACCCGTAAAGAACCGGCATCGCGAACATCAGATAAAAGATATAAAGCGGGAACTGCATAACGATCGTACAGACCAGCCCCGTAAGAATGACCGCTATTGCTGAAGCTATTAAAAGCTGCTTGCCTTCCGTATGCTCGATAAAGAGATTCCCGAGCCCGTCTTTCCGCGCGGACCTGCCGTGAAAGGCCGCTATCACCATTGCCCAGCGCGACAGTATCGGCATTGAGACAACGGTCGCATAATAGGCTGGAGCAGGCGCATGAAAGAACAGCGCGCTCAACATGGTAAACTTCAGCAAAAGCACCATTACTATGGATATCACACCCATCGGACCGACAGTGCTGTCCTTCATGATCAAGAGCTTTTTTTCGTAGTCACCCCGTGATGCAACAGCGTCAAAGGTGTCTGAAAGTCCGTCAAGATGAAGACCGCCGTTCATTATCACCATGATGAGAACGAGCAGCGCACTCGTCAGCTCTGCTGGAAAATACTCCATAAAGACCGATGCAAAAAAGGCGAGCAGAACCCCCTCGCCTAATCCGACAAGGGGAAAGAAGGACGTTGTTCTCCCCATCTCTTCAGGAGAGACCTCGCCCGTGTCCTTAACAGGAACTATCGTCAGGAACTGGGATGCAAGTATCACCTTTTTCATTGTCTTTACCATGACAATTATCCTTTCTTACCGGCTACCTCGGCTTCCGCAAAGGTCGCCATCTCCTTGTAAATCTTGAGTCCTCCTTCAATGACGAGCATCGCAAGTGCGACCCCCGTGCCTTCACCAAGTCTCATGTCGAGATCAAGTATCGGTCTCAGGCCAATCTTTTCGAGCAGTGCCTTATGTCCTATCTCCTGGGACCTGTGGGCCGCAAACATATAGTCCTTTGTCTTCGGTTCTATCATGTACGCTATCAATGCACCGGCAGTTGATATGAACCCGTCAATTACAACGGGGACCTTGTTCGCCGCCGCGCCGATGATCAATCCGGCGATGGCCGCGATCTCCGCGCCTCCGATCTTTGAAAGCACATCAATCGGATCGGAAGCATCAGGAGTGTTGATCGATATAGAATCCTTGATGACCTGGACCTTATTCTTCAACACATCGTCATTTATGCCGGTGCCCCTGCCAGTGATATCTTCGACTGATACACCTGTGAGCACGGCTGTTATTGCGCTTGATGGGGTTGTGTTCGCAATGCCCATCTCACCGGTGCCGAACATTTTATAACCTTTCCCGGCGTATTCATTCGCAAGCTCTATCCCGACATTAATGCACTTTTCGGCCTCTTCCCTTGTCATGGCAGGACCCTTACGCATGTTCTTTGTGCCGGATACAACCTTGCGGGAGACAAAGCCCTCTTTATCTAAACCGCCGAAGTCATAGTCCACCCCAATATCAACAGCAACGACCTCCGCGCCCGCGTGACGGGCGAGAACATTTATGCCCGCGCCTCCGTTAACAAAGTTCATGACCATCTGCGGGGTCACCTCTTTCGGGAACGCTGATACCCCTTCTTCAGCAACGCCATGGTCGCCCGCGAAAGTGAAAACAACTTTTTTATCGAGAGAGGGCATGTTCTCCTCTGTTATCGCGACAAGCTGTTTCGCGAACTCCTCGAGCCTGCCGAGGCTGCCCTGCGGCTTGGTAAGGCTGTCCAGCCTGTTCTGCGCCTCTTCAGCGAATTTACCGTTACTGTTTGTGATGCTGCTTGATGTTTTCTTATAATCCATACTATCCTCCATTTTAAAAAACTGTTCAAACAGTTCGAACGTTCGAACAGTTCAAACGATTTATTTGATTTTTAAAGGTATCCCGGCAACCACCAGATATACCTCCTCCGATATTCCCGCTATCCTCTGATTTAAATTGCCCGCAAGGTCCCTGAACTTTCTTGCCAGGTCGTTCTCGGGTACAATGCCCGTCCCGACCTCGTTCGAGACCATATAAACCGTTGAGAGGTCCTTTGATCTATCTAATTCATCAATAAATTTATTGATCGCCCCTTCGGTATCTTTCATATGATGCATAATATTCGAAAGCCATAACGTCAGACAGTCAATAAGGACAACGCTGTATTTATCCCCGGTCTCTGACAGTACCTTTGAAACATTCAGCGGCTCTTCATAGGTATCCCATTCATCGCCTCTTTCGGCCTTGTGCCTACTGATGCGTTCTTTCATCTCCCCGTCAAGTGCTTCAGCGGTCGCAATAAAGGCCTTTTTGCCTTTTACCCCGGATGCCTGGGTCAATGCGAACGAGCTCTTTCCGCTCTTTGCGCCGCCCAGGACAAAAATTATCTTTAGTGCCATTTCCCTTTCTCCTTTAGTTCCTCAGCCTGTATGTGAGCGGAAGCTCGATCCTGCTGGCAATGAGCGGAAACGGAGCCGCTTTTTTGACCACCTGCACGGTCGCGTTGTCGAGGATGCCGGAGCCGGAGCTTTTCAGTATCTTGATCCCGTAGGGAGTTCCGTCCGCCATAACATTAAAACTCACATGCACCGTGCCTTCGATGCCCCTCTTTCTGGCAATGATCGGATATGTCTTCACCCTTTCTATGGCCATATATATCAACTCGATGGTCCCGGGGAGGATCCCAGCCCCCTGTCCGGGCGGAGCAAACGCATGGCTGCCAGATGCAGGTTGATCATAAACAGCCTGTGCAACTACTATCTCTCCACCATGATCAACGGCCTCTCCCGGTAAAGGGGTAACCCCGGCAGCTAGTTCTTCCCTCACAGGCTCCTTTGCCACAGGCTCAACTTCTTCAGTAATTACATCTTCACTTAACGCTTTAGCTTTCTCAACAACATCATCCGCCCTGGTCATCTCCGGCTCAACACTGGCGATAACAGGCAGCTTCGCTTTTTCAACAACCCGAACACCAGCTGCCTTAACTGCCTGCGGTTCATCTGCCGCAAGGCTGATAAAGACAACCTCCGTCTCAGGCAGTTTCCCGCTGCCCCCAAACAATCTTGCGGAAAGCAAGAGGGCAGCAGAGAAAAAGCAGATATGCAGTACTATTGATACTGTTATTGTCTTTTTAAGCGTCATACTTATAGCTTCTCCTGCTTACAGCTATATCGACAATTTAACTCCGGTAAATACCGAAGCTCCCGGGGTACCGTAACCACCCGCAACCTCATAGTGTTGGTTGAACAGGTTGTCCACACGTCCGAAAATCTTAAGGTTATTATTTAGTTTATAACTGCCGCTCAAGTCCACGAGTATGTATGAAGGCAGATTTCCAACGCTCACGGACTCATATACCTTGCTGACATATGTATAGCTTGCCATTACAGAGGCCGGGCCGTCGGAATAATCCAGTGTAACGTTCAGCTTGTCGAGCGGCCTCCTCTGGAGCCGGTGCCCGGTGGCCTTATCCTCGGAATCAGTATACGAATAAAACGAACTCGCGGTCAGGCTTTCGCTTATCTTAACAACAGCCCCTGCCTCGATCCCCCTGACGGTCGATTCCGCTATATTCTGCGGTACATACTGCCACGAGCCGGGCGGGGTCTCTATCCATTCTATCAGGTCTTTATAATCCTGATTAAAATAAGTAAGGGAGACCGTGGCCCTCTCCTTTACAATCTCCTTCTCAACCCCAACCTCCCAGGCATTGCTCTTCTCGGGCTTCAGGTCCGGATTGCCGCTGCTCCATGCGTCCTGGTAATAGAGCTCATTCAATGTCGGTGTCCTGAAGCCGGTACCGTAGCTGCCTTTAAGTTTAAGCCCGACGGTTTTGATGTTATAAACTCCACCGACCCTGTAAGTTGTCTTATGTCCGGATGCCTCATGGTCATCATATCTGAGGCCCGCGTTCAATACAAGATCATCATTCAAAAGCTTCAGTTTATTATTAATATAGAACGCATTGTTGTTTACCGTCCTCTCAAATACCCCGATGTTCTCGCCTTCCTCTTCTTCGTATTCAGCTCCAAGTGTAAGAGTATAACTCTCTGTCAGATATAGGTTATGCTGCCAGTCAACCGTATCCAGGGCCGTGATTATGTCCGCATTATTCCAAAGGGTGTCAGGGTCGGTGTATTTCAGATAATCCTTGACCCTCGATATAGTGAGCACCTGCTCCCACTCATCGATAAGGTAAAGCTTTGCCTTTCCGGACATAACATAATGCCTCCCAGTCTGGACATAGTTCAGGTCGTCAGCGCCGAATGCATCAAGCTCCGAGCGGTCACCTGAATACCTGCCCGAGAGTTCCAGCTCAAACTTCTCCGTCGGCCTGATCCCGATCCTAGCTGACACGAAATCGTTCTTATATCCGTCGGCCTCGGTGCCGGTCTTTGCGGCTGATATGCCGTCGGTCTCATAGTGACTGACTGTCACCCTGAAGTCCGCCTTGTCCGTACCGCCGGAAAAACTCACGGACGGGCTGAATGTTTTATTCGCCCCTTCTTCATAGTAGCCCTCTATCTTCAGAGGGCCTTTCCCTTTTTTGGTAATGATGTTAATGACCCCAGCCATGGCATCTGATCCATAGATCGTGCTCTGCGCTCCCTTTACGATCTCGATCCTCTCAATATTGTCGGACATAATATTGGCAAAGTCGAAATCGCCGGTGGTCGTGCTCTTTACCTTTACCCCATCTATCATCACCAGTGTCTGTGCTGCGCTTCCACCCCTTAAAATAACGGTTGAGAGCTTGCCCGAACCACCGTTCTGCACAACATTGATCTCGGGAACGTCCTTCAATACATCAATTATAAACTCTTTCCCCTCTGCCTCGATCTTTTCCTGCGGGATCACGAGCACACTGCTGGTCGTCTCCTCAACCGCTTCTTCAATCTTTGTTGCACTTACGATAACTTCTTTTACCTTAATGGGCTCATCTCCGGCAAATACCGTCGATGCACCGAAAACCAGAATTAATAATATCCATAATCTATACATAAATTTATATTTCCTTTTCTATTTAATTAATTGTTTTTCAAATGTGTAGGGGCGTATCGCGATACGCCCTTACAGATGTTCTTTTGTTTCGAATTCGTTCCCGTCTCTGTCTCAACTCGTATCGTATCTCATTAAAACCTCCTTCTCTCTCGAAAGGTTGCGATTTTCCGGGTATTCAGGGTCTCCTGACTCAGGGCCTCCTACTCGCCCGCCTTCCCGGCCTTTATGACCAGTGGCTTTTGTAGGGGCATATTGCCATATACCCTACAATGGGCTTTCGCTCCCATCACAGTTGCGGGACAGTTCCCGTTTTTCACGGGATTCCCCTTAAACATCCGGGTGCTGCATTTATATGTTCTTGTTAGTACCTTATATATACGCCTCCTGCATCATCTCTTTTCAACTCAATATCAACATCAAACGCCTCGTTAAGCCGTTCTCTGGTCAGAACTGTTTCAGGCGGGCCGCTGCCGAGGATCCTGCCTTCCTTGATCATTATTATCCTGTCAAACTGAAAGGCAATATTTATATCATGCAGGGCCATAATAAGGGTCATGTCTCTCTTTTCCCTCAAGTCCTTCAACAGCCGTAGCAGCTCTATCTGGTATTTTATGTCCAGGTTCGCCAGCGGCTCGTCAAGAAGAACAAGCCCCGCCCCCTGGAGAAGCGTCATCGCTATATACACCCTCCTGCGCTCACCCCCGCTAAGGTTCGTTATGAGCGAGTCAGCGTAACTGGAAAGCCCGACCATCTCTATCGCGTCATCAACCGTTAATTCGGGCAGGGTGTCATAAGGGTACATACCCATGCCAACGAATTCCCTTACTGTAAAAGGGATACTCATATCAAGTAACTGGGGAAGATAGCTCAGGAGCTTTGCCCTGTCCCTGTTGCTGTAATCATGAATTTCCTTTCCCCATAGATCGACCGTCCCCCTTGTGGGGCGAAGTATCCCGCTTGCCAGCTTGAGAAGGGTCGACTTGCCTGAACCGTTCGGACCGAGCAGGCCTATGAACTCCCTGTTATCAACAGCAAGAGATATGTCTTTGATAAAGGGCTTCTCCTTTTCATATGAAAAGTCTGCGCCTTTGATCTCGAGTATATGTTTCTCAGATGCTGAGTACATCACGTTTCCTTAGCAAATACAGAAAATATGGGGCGCCCAATATGGCCGTAATTATCCCGGCCGGCAGCTCCATTGGTGATACGATCGACTTGCCTATCAGGTCGGCAATACAGAGCAGCATGCCTCCGCCAAGCGCTGATGCCGGAATAAGCACCCTGCTGTCGGACCCCACCACAAAACGGCCTATGTGCGGGATCAGCAGGCCGATAAAACCTATCATGCCTCCGAGGGCAACGGACGCGGCAGTCATAAGACTTACCGCTATAAAAAGAATGAACCGCTCTTTCCCCGGTGAAAACCCGAGGCTGTGCGCCAGATCATCACCCAGCATCAGGCTGTTCAGCGCCTTTGCCCGGGAAAAGGCAATGGCGAGCCCAACCGCTATAAATATGACCCCGTAAGGGATAATGGACCAGTCCGTTATCGAGAGGTCGCCGTATATCCAGAGAATGGCGCGCTTTAGCCCCTCATTGCTCGATACACTCATAAGAAGCATCAGTAACGCTGAAAAAAGGAATCCGAGTCCGACACCCGCAAGGAGCAGCCGGTCCGGCCAGAAGCCTCCCCGCTTCCATCCCATAGCCCCAACAAAGATTCCCGTCACCATGGCGCCGGCAAAGGCTAATACGGGAATCGTAAACACCCCGAAAATAGTGACCCCGAAAATAATGCCCGCAGCCGCGATCAGCGCGGCTCCGCTCGAGATCCCAAGAATATACGGATCAGCCAGGGGGTTCCTCAGCACGCCCTGAAGCACCGCTCCAGACGCACCGAGCGCCATTCCCATAAGGACCGAAACAACAACCCTCGGGAGCCTTATCGAAAGGAGTATCTGCCTATCCATATCACTGAGCCCCATAGGGCTTATCCACTTCGGCCCGCAAAAGAGGGCAATGCTGAATACCGCCAACGCGCTCAATATTATTAAAAAGAATTTTATTTTCATATTCGTTTATTTCTTCAGGTACTGCGCAAGCTCTTCAAGTCCCGGGATGACCCTCGGCCCGAGCCTGTAGAGGTTCTCGCTCACAAAAAAGACCTTCCCGTTCTTCACTGCGGGCAGATACGCGATCCTCTCCAAAAGCCCGCTCGACTTCTTCTGCATATCCATTCCCGTTGCCGCGCCTACAAAGATAATGTCCGGCGATCTGCGCACTATCTCCTCGATAGAGTATTTGGGATACTGGATCTTCGCGTCTTCCGCGATATTGGTCGCACCGAGCAGGGTTATTGCGTCATGGATCGCTGTCCCCGGGCCCGCCACCATCAGGGGTTCCGGCCAAAGCATAAAGACCACTTTCAGGCCCTTGTCCTTCCTCGCGGCCTTATATTCACTAAGTGGTCCTTCTATGCTTGATGCAAGCCGGTCAAATCCCTCCTCTGAATCAAGGGCCTGTCCCATCTTCCTTATCCCCTCAGGCAGTTGATCTATCGTACGCGTCATAAAAACATAGGTCTTTATACCAAGGGAATGGAGCCTCGCCTCAAACTCCTTAGAGTTACCGTTGGTAGTCATAATGACTATGTCCGGTTTTAAGGAGAGTACCGCTTCGAGCGACGGGTTCGACATCCCGCCTATCTTTGTCCTGGCCTTAGCCTCTTCCGGGTAGTCGCAGTAGCTGGTCACACCTATAACCCTCTCTCCGAGGCCTGCTGCAAAAAGTATCTCGGTCATGCTCGGAGCAAGCGAGACGATCCGTCCAGGCGCTTCGGCGTGAGAAACAGTTGAGAGTTGCAGGTTAAGAGTTAAGAGTAAAAAGAACAGAACGATAAAACCCAGCCTGTTTTTTTTATTTAAAACTGTTTTCCTCATTAAGTTTCCTTCCCCAAGCTGATCAGTGAGAATAAAAGCGTGTCGACCTCATCAATAAGCGCCTTGAACATCCCTCCGTAACTTTTCGAATCAGAGAAGAGAACCAGCCTTATCGCCCTGATCTCATCATCATCGCATCTCTCATAAGTGATATGTCCATCCTGCATGGCATGCCTCTCAAGGACAAGGAGCCGCTCCGCCTTTTCGATGAACGGAACCAGTAATTCTTTTATCTTCCCCAGTGCCGGTACATAAGACGCCGCGCCCGCTTCTCTGGATGCCATTAACTCTAATATTTCCTTCATCATTATATAGAGCGTGTTGTATTCAAAACCCCTTACCCCTCGTCTCCATTGCAGGAGCATCGGGGTCCGCCAGAACCAGAGAAAGTTCCTTTCCCCGAGCGCGATCAGGTCCGAGCAGAGGTTTTGTAGGGGCAATTCATGAATTGCCCCTACGGGATCGTGAGAAAATGATTTCTTATTATAATTCTGTGCTTCGGCTTCCGCCCTCTCTCCCGCAAGATATTCCCATAAATTAACGAGCGCCTGCTCTCCGTTAAGGTCCCCGGGCGTATCAAAGTGAATAAGTGACAATATCACCTTTCCCTTTCCATACATGCCCTCAATTATCGACGGTTCTTTTACCAATCTTCCGGGATCAAGATTTATCCGGTATATATCTTCAAACTTCTTCCAGCCTCCGCAGTCCTCTGTATCTCCGACATTCAGGTCCGAACTGAATGCATCGGGCAGGGCGCTGCCATATGTTGCGAGGACATTCACCCCGTTGTCCCCGACTATGAACTGCGACGGCCACCACGCATGAAAAATTGGAACGGCCAAGCCTTTCCATATCGGATGTTCACTAATATTCAGTTCGATCCTGCCGCTGAAGCTCGGCACTCTTTCGCTCGTGGGTCTCCTCATGACATTGAGCAGCCCCATGCCGCCCTTTGCCCCGGTCGCAAGCCCGGCACCGCCGCAAAAGCCAAGATAACTGCCGCCACGAGAGACAAAATCCTGTATTGCCCTGATCCCGGACTCACCAAGCTTCTTACCCTTATTCGACGCCCACCCTCCAGGCACAAAAAGCATCCTGTACCCGGCAAGTGCGCCGGACTGTGTCTCCTCGGCCGTGACAAGGTTGAACGGAAGCCCGAGTCCCTTCAGCGCCTTATGCGCCATAAGGCCCCAGAGGAACGATTCGTCCCAGAGGAAGGCGACACCCCCCCTTCGCCCCCCCTTATCAAGGGGGGGATAGGGGGGTAATTTAAATCTTATATTTTCTGTCATAGCCCCTCGGGGTCACCATCCGGCCGTTCCACTGAAATGTCTGCGAGTTACCGATTATTACTGTGCTCAGCATATCAATCTCACAATCGAGCATATGCGCAAGGTCCGTTACCATCACTTTTTCATTCTCTCTTGTCGCTGCCTTCACTATTCCGACAGGTGTATCTCCGGATCTGTGCCTTAAGATAATTTCTTGCGCCTTGTTTATGTTCTCGGGCCTGCCCTTGCTTTTAGGGTTATAGATCACGATCACAAAATCCGCTGAGGCCGCTGCCTCAAGCCTCTTTGTGATAAGGTCCCACGGGGTCAGCAGGTCGCTCAGGCTTATTGACGCGAAATCATGCATGAGCGGCGCGCCGAGCCGTGCGGCGCATGAACTGAGCGCCGGGATGCCAGGGACGATCTCTACCTCGATAGAGTTAACGGGCGTACTGCCGTTCGCCCCTACATGTTGACTGCTTAATATTTCAAAAACAAGTCCTGCCATCGCGTATATCCCGGGATCACCGCTGCATATAA
>BDTS01000088.1 GCA_002897915.1 bacterium BMS3Bbin09
AATCCGGGCGGCCTCCCGACCCCTATCCTCCGGTCAAGATAAAAACAGCGGGGGCATTCGAGAAAGAGGTCGATCTTCGACCGGCTGAGCTTGAACGGCTTTTTATCATTCGGGTCGAAAATGTTTCTCGTGCGCATCGAATTGTAGAATTTGGACATATTCAGATTATAGCAGAATCATTAAATTGCAAGAGATTATTTGAGACAGCAAGGGAAAGTTTAGGTTTAAATCTAGAGGTTTTCTTCTGCTTCCGCGACGAGTTCATCCATCAGATGTTTTACCGAAACGATCTCATTGCACCTGTAAGCATTGGAACCGGCGAATACAAAACCTTCATCAAGATTACCCTCAGCAGCGTTCGCAAGGGCCTTGGCAATACAGTAAGGGGCCTTCTTGGGATCACATGACCTTAAACACCTGAAGTTGCAGGCTGCAGGGGTGGTCTTGCCCTTTAAAACGGCCTCTACAAATTTGTTCTTGAGCACACGGCCGGGCATGCCGACAGGGCTCTTTATGATAATGAGATCCTCTTCCTTCGCGTCAATATATGCCTGCTTGAAATTCTGATGCACATCACACTCATCCGTGCAGACAAAACGGGTCCCCATCTGGACACCGGATGCGCCGAGTTTAATGAATTTGGCTATATCTTTACCATCAAAGACTCCTCCGGCTGCTATCACCGGTATCTCTGGATCGAATGTATTGGCATATTCCACCACGTCCTTTATCAGGTCCTCAAGCGGGGTTGTTCTGCCTTCAATGACTTCATCGGGATCAAAACCAATATGACCACCCGCCTTGGCCCCTTCAACAACAACAGCGTCAGGCAGTCTATTGAAATTTCTCTTCCATTTGCCGGCTATGATCTTAAGCGCCCTTGCAGATGATACTATCGGGACGAGTGCGACATTTTTGCCTTCTGTATATTTGGGGAGATCAAGGGGAAGACCGGCGCCGGATATGATCACATCGATACCTTCCTCCACCGCGGTCCTGACCAGTTCTTCATAATTGGAGAGCGCCACCATCAGGTTTACACCCAGGACACCTCTGGTCATCATGCCCCTTGCTTTTCTTATCTCTTCTCTTAACGCGGTATCATTGACGGATACAAATTCCTTACCGGGGAGATCTTCGAATTTTCCGAGACCGACACCGGCAATCACGCCGACACCGCCCTCATTCGCGACAGCGGCCGCGAGATTGGAACGTGACACCCTTACACCCATACCGCCTTGAATAATCGGAGGGTCAACAGTGAAGTCACCTATTTTTAACGCGGGTAGCTTCTTTTCCATAAAGATTCCATTGTCAGACAATCAAGTGTTTAAATAATATGCTCAGAACCTATTAATTATAACTTATTGATCTCAAACTCGAAACTGTCCAATACCGTTATAATTATTATTTTCAGGAAGTTATCAAATTCAACTAAAAAAGACCACCATGTTCTATGTCTGCGTACCCTTTTAATATGGTAAAAACACCTGAAACTCAGTTCAAAATAATGGCATCTTTCAGCCAAAAAGTCAAATATTCAAAAAGACTGCGATACAACAGTATATCCTGCATCAGGAAACCGCTCAAGACACAGGATACACCCTTTTAACTTTCACAGCAAAGACGTCTCATACTCTTCTTTCCAGTAGATGAAACAGACATTACAACTTCAACTTTATTTCCGCATAAGCTGCAGTTACGTCCGAGGTTCTTTGAACCTGCCCTTGCAGCAACGTCGGTCTTTGATTTTCCGGCCATAATTTTATCCTCCTTTCGATTTCATCAGTTCACGCAAAGAGATAACACAGATCCTGCGTCTGAACTCTTAATGCACAATACTTCCTTCTATGTACCTTCCTGGATTTCGTCGTACGAGAACACCTAGGCGGCAGTAAATAAGAAGCTAAAAAGTATAATCCAATAAAGGAAATATTGTCAAGACAGGTGTGATTTGACTACACGGGAAAATAAATAGCGGTTTAAACCTTTAAAAAATTCGGATGAATTTATATAATAATTGATAATTACAGGCTGCTCTCAGCGGAAAAGGTAAACTCAATGAAAATTATATCTATTATATTGATCTCCATATTGTTCCTTCTGCCAGATCTCTCCATTGCAAAAGACCTTCAGCCGGACAAAGCCGTTGAAGACGGCATTTCAGACGAATATGCGGCTGAAGATGATGAGTTTTATAATTTCGAAGAATACGAAGTTGAGAAGAACTTCAGGGAAATCAACGACCCCATAGAGCCCTGGAACCGCCTGGTCTTCAAGTTCAATGACACTTTCTATACGTACGCATTCAAACCAGCGGCAAAGACATATAATGCGGTCGTCCCTGAAAAGGCCCGGATCTCTGTTCGGAACTTTTTCTACAACCTTGCTATGCCTGTCCGGTTTGTCAATGATATCCTGCAGTTCAGGATAAAAGATGCAGGCATAGAACTAACCCGTTTCGGCGTAAACAGCACGTTAGGGATAGTCGGCCTTTTTGATGTCGCGGAAAAAAAACTTGATCTGAAAAAACATGATGAAGACCTGGGACAGACCCTCGGTTCTCTTGGACTGGGCAACGGTTTTTATATTGTATGGCCGTTCCTTGGGCCCTCCTCTCTGCGCGATACGACTGGTCTTGTAGGCGACACCTTTCTGGCTCCCATCAATAATATCTCCGATGATGAGTCGGTCTACACGTTAAATGCCTATAAATACCTGAATAACGGCGCACTGCGAATGGAAGATTATGATGACCTGAAGGAATCAGCCATCGACCCCTACACCGCCTTCAAAGACGCGTATTTCCAATACAGGCAGGAACAGATCAAGAAGTAGTACAATTGGAATTATCTCAGTCTCAGGAGGGCCATCGCCTCTATGTGATATGTCTGGGGGAAAAAATCGATCATCCTTATGGACTCTATATCATATTTCCCGGACAATCTCTTCAGGTCCCTCGCGAATGTAGACGGGTTGCAGGATATATAAAGGATCGTTTCGGGTCCAAGTGCGAGGATCTTTTTTATCAGCCTGTATCTTATACCCGGACGGGGCGGGTCAAGGATGATAACGTCATACTCCTCTTTTAACTTGAACTTCTCGGAAGACGCACACTCGAACCTGTAGTTATTTATGCCATTGATCTCCAGGTTCCTTTTGCCGTCATCAATGGCATACCGGTTCTCCTCAACCGCGACAACCCCGGCATCAGGCGCAAGCGTCAGAGAAAAATTCCCGGCGCCGGAATAGAGGTCAAGTATCCGCCTGCCTTTCAACGGCCCGAGCATCTCCCTGATAATATTCACGACCTCCTGATTGAGCTTCCAGTTGGACTGCACAAAGCTCATTGGCGACAGGGTGTATTCATATCCGGAGAGATCCAGTGATATATATGTCTTCCCAAAACAGTCCGGTTCTTCCCTGCCCCTGGATATAACGATACCCGAAAGTCCGGCATCCATAAGTTCCGGGCCGAGCCTTTCCGCATCCTCGATAGAAAATGCAGCCTTCTTTGTTATGAGCCTGGCAACCAGTTGGTCTCTACCCGTTATATGGAACTCTTTTGCCTTTACGCCCTTCAGTATCGAATGAGCACCCTGTATGTACTCATTGATCTTATCGTTCATAAGCATGCACCGGTCTATCTTCACCACTTCCCTCGTCCCTTTTTTATGCAGCCCCAACCCCTCTTCCGACACCTTATACTGCGCCCTCAGCCTGTAGTTCCACGGGTCATCATTAATGATACTCGCGGCATGCTCCATCTCTATCTTCGCGATCCTCTTCAAGGAATCCCGGAGTATCTCTTCCTTGATCCGGACCTGGAGATGATAAGGGACATGCTGAAGACTGCACCCCCCGCAGATCCCGAAGTATTCGCATGGGGGTTCGATCCTTTCCGGGGAAGGCTCCAGTATTTTCACGACCGAAGCAGTGAAATAATCCTTTTTGTCCTCGTCAACACTTACCTCAACCATCTCTCCCGGAAGCACGCCCCCCCTCACCATTACAACCTTTCCTTCATGTCTGCCTATAAAGACACCTCCGAAGGCCGGACGTTCTATCTTGATAATTAAATTTGACATAGATTTGATTGTACAAAGTTCCACAAAAATATGACAAGTACGAATAAACGTAGGGGCACGCGAAGTGCCCTGTGGGTAGCATGCCGTGCCCTTACATTAAGTACAATTGGACCGAACATGTTATTATTAGAATCACATTTACAATCAGAAGCTATTACATAATAATTAAAGGGGGATTCATGAAAAGGATCACAAAATATTTTTTTGAAGGGTTGCTGGTACTGGTACCTCTGGTAGCGACCATATATGTCATTTACGCTGTTTTCACAAAGATCGACAGCATCTTTAAGTTCAGTATCCCCGGGATAGGTTTTCTGGTCACTGTATTGATAATAATCGTGGTCGGTTTCATATCCTCGAATTTTATTACCAAAAGACTGGTGAAGCTCGTTGACACAATATTCACAAAACTGCCATTAACCAAGATGATCTATACATCAATTAAAGACCTGATAGGCGCTTTTGTCGGTGATAAAAAAAGTTTTGACAAACCTGTGCTTGTCACCATTTCTCCAGAGAGCAATATTCAGGTCATAGGTTTCGTTACAAAAGACAACCTCAATAACCTGGGAATCTCGGACAAGGTCGCCGTGTACCTGCCGCAGTCGTATAACTTCGCAGGCAACCTGATAGTGGTTTCTTCAGAACAGGTAACTCCATTATCCGCGGAAAGCGGTGACATAATGGCATTCATCGTCTCAGGCGGGGTAACAGCATAATAAATATATCGGAAAATTCCCGAAATTATGGCGATCACTTGACTGTTAAATTACTTTACAGTTATACTGTTATCCACTTGATAACTCCATGAAAAAAAATCATCTCCATCTAATCATCGGTCTTGTAATTATTGTCCTGTCTCTATATTTTGCTTTTAGGGGCGTAAAACTTTCTGAAATCGTAGAGGCCCTGCTTGCAGTAAATTATCTGTATCTTTTCCCTGCAATTATTCTGGTCCTGTCAAGTTACCTGTTCAGAGCAATACGATGGCGTTTTCTTATCCGCTCTGTAACGGATATCAGCACAAAAGACATCATTCCCCCTATGATGATCGGTTTTATGGGGAATATGCTTCCTGCCAGGGCAGGTGAATTCATCAGGGCATATATGTTGAGCAAGAAAGCAAATATAAGCTTCAGCTCTTCTTTCGCCAGCATATTTATTGAACGGCTGTTCGATCTGATCATAGTGCTGCTCCTTCTCTGCTGGGTCTTGATTTTCATACCGGATGCTTTTGTGGCCGGAGATACAAACGGTGCCTACGAGATAGTTAACAAAGTCAAGTACTTTGGCATACTCAGCTTTTCATTGTGCGTATTTATCTTCCTGTTTTCCGCACTCCTTCAATTTAAGAATGAATTAGCCATGAAGATCGTGAATTTTTTCATTAGACCTCTTTCAGCCAAATGGAAGGAAAAGATAACGGAAATGGTGCACTCTTTCACTACCGGTCTTGAGATCATAAGGGACAAAAAAGGGTTCTTGTCCACTGTTTTCCTTTCATTTCTGATCTGGGGCAATTATCTGCTTACTTATTATACGTTACACTTGGCATTTGGCATAGAGAACGATCTGCCGATACTGTCTTCTTTGATAATAGTATGTCTGACAGTTTCGATCTTTATAACTGTTGCTCCCACACCTGGATTCCTCGGATCATTTCATCTCGGCTGTGTTGCCGCCCTGAACGGAATATTCGGCATTCCCAAGGCGATTGCATTAAGTTACGGCATTATTGCATGGCTCCTTATGATGGGTGCCACCGTTACCATAGGGGCATTCTTTGCCATAAAAGAAAATGTGTCTTTGGGTGAGTTTTCTGAAGGCAAGAAATAGACGGAATAGGCCAAACTGCCCGCTATCATTAATAATCGCGGCTCTCACAAGAATTCATCTTAATAAAAGAAAATTTGAAATAATACATATAGATATGATATGTTATATTGTTCAATTTTCAAAAAAATACACACGTCCAGCCAATCATCTTTCTGGAAGTGTCCCGGATACCGGGATCCAGTAAGAGAGGACGGAGGAAAAACTTAGGAGGTATTATGGTAGTAACAATGAAGGAACTTCTGGAAGCCGGTGTCCATTTTGGCCATCAGGTCAAACGCTGGAACCCCAAAATGAAGAAATATATATTCGGTCAGCGTAACGGAATATATATTATCGATCTTCAGAAAACCGTAAAGATGTTCGAGACAGCATATGGATTTATCAGGGACATCTCAGCAAACGGACAGACCGTCCTGTTCGTAGGAACAAAGAAACAGGCGCAGGACGTGATCATCGAGGAATCTCAGAAATCCCTCTCCTTTTTTGTAAATCAGCGTTGGCTCGGCGGCATGCTTACAAACTTCAAGACAATCAAGCAGGGAATCGAAAAACTCAAGAAGATCGAAAAGATGAAGGAAGACGGTACATACGAACTCCTGACCAAAAAAGAAGTGGCAAAACACGAACACGAAAGAACGCGCCTTGATAAAAATCTTAGCGGGGTAAAGGATATGAATAAATTACCCGGTGCTATCTTTGTTATTGACCCGAAAAAAGAGCTCATAGCGATCGCTGAGGCAAAAAAGCTTGGAATTCCTATTGTCGCTCTTGTTGATACCAACTGCGACCCTGATGACATTGATTATGTTATCCCCGGCAATGATGACGCCATAAGGTCCATAAGACTGCTCTCATCCAAGATATCCGAAGCTGCTGCTGAAGGCAAGAGTATCTTAAACAAGAAGAACGAAGAAGCCGCAGAGGCAAAAGCGGCTGAAGAGGCAATAGCGGCTGAGGCCAAGGCAGCAGAAGAAGCCAAGGCAGCAGAAGAAGCCAAGGCAGCAGAAGAGGCCAAGGCAGCGGAAGAAGCAAAGACAGCGGAAGAGACTAAGGAGAAAGTAACAGAATGAGTATTACAGCAGGGGATATAAAAGAATTAAGAGAACAGACCGGTGTAGGAATGATGGATTGCAAAAAGGCCCTCACCGAAGCAAACGGTAACCTGGAAAAGGCGCTGGAACTACTGAGGAAAAAAGGGCTTGCAATGGCAGCCAAAAGATCCTCCAGAGCCGCTTCCGAAGGTTTGATCACTTCATATATACACATGAACAAGATCGGTGTTCTCCTCGAAGTTAACTGCGAAACAGATTTCGTCGCGAAGACTGATGAATTTCAGAATTTCGTAAAAGACGTATCAATGCATATCGCGGCAGCCAACCCCGCATATGTCAGGAGAGAAGAGATACCCGCTGATGTAGTAGAAAAAGAGAAAGAGATATACGCCTCTCAGGTAACGAACAAGCCCCCGCAGGTTGTAGAAAAGATACTGGAAGGAAAGATCGAGAAGTTCTATTCCGAATCATGCCTGCTGGACCAGGTCTTCGTCAAGGACGAGGAGCAGAAGAACACGATAAACGACCTGCTCATCGAAATAATAGCGAAACTGGGCGAAAATATTATTATAAATCGTTTTGCAAGATTTCAACTCGGTAAAAAGTAAGACATAATTACCAGACCAGTATGAATAATGTAAAAAGCAAATACAAAAGGATCCTTTTAAAGCTTAGCGGTGAAGCCCTTCTGGGCGAAAAGAGCTTTGGGATCGACCAGAATGTCCTTAAATATATTGCCAGAGAGCTTAAAGGCATCTCAAAATCAGGGGTCCAGATAGCGATCGTCATCGGCGGGGGCAATATATTCCGTGGACTTGAGGCCAGCGCTGAAGGCATGGAGAGGACAGCCGCCGATTACATGGGGATGCTGGCTACAGCCCTCAACGCACTCGCACTTCAAAACGCGCTCGAGACCAACGGCATGCCCACAAGGGTACAGTCGGCCATAGAAATGCAGGAACTTGCGGAACCTTACATAAGGAGAAAAGCTGTAAGGCATCTAGAAAAAGGACGGTTTGTTATTTTCGCCGCAGGCACCGGCAATCCATATTTCACAACAGATACGGCTGCGGCCCTGAGGGCGGCAGAGATCGGCGCGGACGTCCTAATGAAGGCAACAAAGGTAGACGGTGTTTACAGCAGCGACCCCATGAAAGACCCAAAAGCAAAGAAGTTCAAGACCATCTCTTACCTGGATGTCCTCAAAAAGGGTCTCAAGGTAATGGATTCAACTGCCACATCACTCTGCATGGATAATCAAATGCCAATAATAGTCTTCAGCTTGCTGAAGAAGAACAATATTAGAAAAATACTTGAAGGCAAAAAAGTTGGTACAATCGTCAGTTAAAGGGGGAAAGTCCTTATGGATAGTGAACTCAAAAAGAAACTTACCGAAAAAATGGAAAAAGCGGTCGGTTCTCTTAGAAAAGACCTCGCAGGCATAAGGACAGGCCGCGCATCCTTATCCATCTTTGATGACCTGATGCTCGATTATTTCGGGACACCGACGCCAATAAGTCATGTAGCTACATTGAGTGTTCCCGACAGTAGAACGATCACGATCCAGCCCTGGGACGCAAAAATAATATTCGAGATAGAAAAGGCCATACAGAAATCAGACCTCGGCCTTAACCCAAATAATGACGGAAAACTGATCAGAATATCGATCCCCGCCCTTACGGAAGAACGCAGGAAAGAGATCGTAAAGCAGGTGCACAAAAGAGGTGAAGATGCCAAGATAGCCGTAAGGAACATCAGGCGCGATACCAATGAAGAGATCAAGAAGATAGAAAAAGAAGAAAACCAGAGCGAAGACGAGACCAAACGCTCAATGGATGAAACTCAAAAACTCACTGATTCTTTTATCAAGAAAATAGAAGAGATCATTTCCCATAAGGAAGCTGAAGTAATGGAAGTATAGCAACGCTTGATGACACAGATATAAGAAACTTGATCGCACAGATAAATAATAATCTGTGTAATCGTCTTTTGAAATCGGTGTAATCAAGTATAATTTATAATACTAGGAGGTAGTAATGGCATTACGTATTGGTATTAACGGATTTGGAAGAATAGGCAGGCTTGTTTTCCGTGTGGCTGCCGCACGTGATGACGTTGAAGTAGTAGGTATCAATGACCTTATCGATCTTGACTATATGGCATATATGCTTCGTTATGATTCTACCCACGGCAGGTTTAACGGTGAGGTGGAGGTAGCAAACGACGGCCTTATTGTAAACGGCAAAAAAATCCGCGTTACCGCTGAAAGAGATCCCGCAAACCTGAAATGGGATGTAGTCGGCGCAGAATATGTTGTTGAATCAACAGGCCTTTTCCTGACAGATGAAAAAGCCAGGAAGCACATTGAGGCAGGCGCGAAAAAGGTCGTTATGTCAGCACCTTCAAAAGATGACACCCCAATGTTCGTTATGGGTGTTAATCATGAGACATACGCTGGACAGGATATAGTATCGAACGCATCATGCACAACCAACTGCCTGGCCCCGCTCGCAAAAGTAGTTAATGATAATTTCGGAATAATTGAAGGGCTTATGACAACTGTTCATGCTGCCACTGCAACACAGAAAACAGTTGACAGCCCGTCCTTAAAAGACTGGCGCGGAGGCCGCGGTGCAGGGCAGAACATTATCCCTTCAGGTACCGGTGCTGCAAAAGCAGTCGGCAAGGTCATCCCTGCCCTTAACGGCAAGTTGACAGGAATGGCATTCAGGGTCCCGACCCCCAATGTTTCCGTTGTTGATCTGACATGCCGCCTCGAAAAGGGCGCAAGCTATGACGAGATCAAGGCCGCTATCAAGAAGGCCTCGGAAAACGAACTAAAGGGTGTCCTCGGCTACACCGAAGACCAGGTCGTATCAACTGACTTTCTGGGTGAATCACGCACATCAGTGTTTGATGCCAATGCTGGTATCGCCCTTAATGATAACTTTGTAAAACTCGTTTCATGGTATGATAATGAGTGGGGATATTCCAACAAAGTAATTGACCTGATATCATTCATTGCCAGCAAGGGATAATTAATTACGATGGAAGAACATCATTCAGTACCGATTACGGGGATTTTAAATAAACTCTCCATTAAAGATTTAAGTATTAGCGGCAAGAAGGTATTCATTCGTGTTGATTTCAATGTGCCTCTTGATGAGAACATGAACATCACGGACGACAGGAGGATCCGTTCGACTCTTGCGACCATAAACTACGCTATAGACGAAGGCAGTAAGATAATCCTTGCATCTCATTTAGGAAGTCCCAAGGGGGAACCCGATAAAAAGTATACACTTGCTTCTATAGCAAGAAGGCTTCAGCGCCTGATCAAGAAGGAAGTGACCTTTGTTCCGAACTGTCTCGGCCCTGAGGTCGAAGAGATAGTGAACCGGATGTCCGAAGGGGACATAATCCTGCTTGAAAACCTTCGTTTTAACCCCGGAGAAGAAGAGAACAGCGAGGAGTTCAGCAAGTCGCTCGCAAAGCTCGTGGATTTCTACATCAATGACGCCTTTGGCGCCTCACACAGGCATCACGCATCCATAGTCGGCATTCCAAAACTTTTGCCTTCTGCGGCAGGTTTCCTGCTCCAGAAAGAGATAGACTACCTCCAGGGTGTCGTAAACCACCCTGTAAGACCGTTCGTCGCTGTTCTGGGCGGTGCAAAGGTCTCGGGTAAGATCGATGTTATCCGAAACCTCGAAGACAAGGTTGATAAGGTCATTATCGGGGGGGGAATGGCATACACCTTCTTGAAGGCCATGGGATACAATGTCGGCGATTCCCTTGTTGAGGACGACATGCTTGAACTTGCAAACGAGATCAGGGAAGCCGTTGTCTCAAAGGGAATAAAATTCTACCTTCCAGTAGATTGCGTCATCGCTCAAAGCATAGATGCTGCGGCGGAAACAAAGCTCGTGACCGCGCAGGAGATTCCCAATGGTTGGAAAGCGGTCGATATAGGCCCTGCTTCCGTCAAACTCTTTTCAGAAGCTCTCGAAAGCGCAAAGACCATACTCTGGAATGGCCCCATGGGTGTATTTGAGGTTGATGCATTTTCCCGAGGCACATTCTCGATCGCGCACGCTATTGCAGACGCTTACGCTCTCACGATCGTCGGAGGTGGAGATACAGACCTGGCAGTCAGCAGAGCCGGTGTATCCGAAAGCATATCCTTTATCTCGACTGGCGGAGGCGCCGCCCTTGAACTCCTTGAAGGAAAGGTACTGCCTGGTCTTGAAGCGCTGACGAATAAAGAAATTAAAGATACAGAATAATTATCGTAAGGACGGGTTTAAAACCCGCCCCTACATTCCCTACTTCTTGCTTGTCTTCATATGTCTCTCAATTTCCCTGTTAGCTTCTCTCTCTTTTATCGAATCCCGCTTCTCGTACTGTTTCTTCCCCTTTGCGAGCCCTATCTCAAGCTTTGCCTTGCCGGCCTTGAAGTAGAGTTTCAGCGGTACCAGGGCCAGGCCCTTCTGGTTGATATTGCCCAAGAGCTTATCTATCTCTTTTCTGTGAAGCAACAGCTTTCTTGTCCTCACAGGGTCATGGTTCTGAAGGTTCCCGTGGCTGTACGGGCTTATATGGCAACCGAAGAGAAAGGCCTCGTTGTTCTTGATGATCACATAGCTTTCCTTGAGGTTCGCCTTGCCATCTCTCAGAGACTTTACTTCCGTTCCAACGAGAGATATTCCGGCCTCATAGGTATCCTCTATATGATAATCATGGTACGCCTTCCTGTTTTTAGCTATGATTTTTATCATCTTAAAAGGATAACCTTACTGCTTTCGCAAGTCAATGCGGGCCTTGATATAAGCTATTATTTAATTGACCAATTAATATCTGTTATCAATTACGGAGAGGGGTTGCATAGAAAAAATGAAATACAGAAGAATAACCGCGGAAATCACGGTAATACAGAGAGTAAATTTAACTATAAAGCTGCACAATTTAAAAGCAGGTTCATCCAGGAATTTAATTTTCAGAAATAATGGATCACATATTGAAAGAGAATAGAAGTTTCAAAAACAGACTTTTTCTACAGACTCGTTATCTATAAGAAATATTATTTGACTTCATATACAATGTGGGTTATTATAGCTATATATATCCACATTAAATGGAGGTATTTATGAGAACCATTCAGATGACGTTAGATGATGACCTGGTGAAAGCTGTAGATAGGTTGGCAAAGAAATTAAAAACAACCCGTTCTGCATTTGCACGCAAAGCATTGCGAGAAGCCATTAAACAAGTGAATATCAAATCGCTCGAAAATAAACATAAAAAAGGCTATGAGCGTTATCCCGCGGGCAAAACAGAATTCAGCGTTTGGGAATCAGAACAGGAATGGGGTGATTAATGAAAAGAGGAGAAGTCAGGTGGTATAAATTCAAGAGTCCTGACAAAAAAAGGCCAATAGTAATACTGACAAGAAATGCGATATTAGAATATTTAGGAGAGGTCACTGTAGCACCGATAACATCAACTATCAGAAGCATTCCAAGCGAAGTATCGCTTTCCACTGAGGATGGAGTGAAGAATAATTGTGTTATTAACTGCGATCACATTCAAACAGTTTCAAGATCAAAAATCGGTTCATTGATTACTACGCTATCTAATGATAGGCTTACAGATCTCCGCAGCGCTATATGCTTTGCATTAAATATTTAAGAAAAAAACAGATAACCAGTCGAAGGAGAATAAGATGAAACTTCCGGAGTATATAACTGCTGATGAAGTGAAAAAGGTCTGCAGTGAAGTTGGCCTGCGTGACTGGTCCGAAATTACGGACCCATCTGTTTCAGGGGAGGAAGCATCCACAATTCTCAACATTGTGAATGTCAAAGAAATGAAAATTCCCCTTGAGGCTTTCCGGAAAGGTTTAGAAGTTGAACTTGAACATGGAACAAGATTTGAGGATGCAAATGTAACGAACAACCACCCGGTCCTGACAGGCATGATCGTTATCGCGCATCTCAAAGAAACCATGGACTATTATGAAAGGATCGATGTTGCTGAAATGGAAGGCGATCTATTGAAGGCGATCCTGTCCAGGGATATGGAAAAAATAGAATCGAAATATAAAAAACTGATAGGAGCACAAAAGGTTCTAAATAAAGCGGTGGAAGATCAGTTTAAATAAACTAATCCCCACCCTCCCTCACCAGATCTATCACTGTCACCTCGGGCGGAGAGAGAAAACGTATCGGCGGGCCCCAGGTGCCGGTACCCCGGCTCACATATAAATGCGAATTCCCTTTAAGGGGGAAGTAACCCGAGATATTGGGGAAAAATATCTGCACAATAAGATTAAAAGGGAATATCTGCCCATTGTGAGTATGCCCCGAAAGCTGAAGGTCGAACATGCCGAGGCTGACTTTATCAATAATGGGCCTGTGCTTTAGCAAAAGGGTAAACTGATTCGGGTCAAGGGTCGAAAGGATCTCATTCTCACGGATATCTTTATAAAGTCCGAACCGCATACCCTCAGGATCGTCAACGCCGGCAATGTTAATTGTCCTGGGGATGTTGACCGCCACCCCCTTGAGAATTGTAAAACCGGCATCCCTGATAAATTCCATTGCCTTATCAAATCCAGCATAATACTCATGATTACCGGGTACCGCAAACTTTCCATACGGCGCCTTGATCTCTCCAAAAAGTTCTGCGAGCCCGTGAAGTCCGTCGATCTGTCCATCCACGAGATCTCCTGTGGAAACGAGAAGGTCGGGGTCAGCTGACCTGATCGCTTCAATGATCTTTCTTAACCTCTCTTCCCCGATGATCAATCCAAGATGTACATCTGATATCTGCACTATCCTGAACCTGTTCTTATCTTTGGGGATCTTAGTGGTCTTTATAACCAGGTGTTCAGTACGAATGGTCCCTGCCTCATAGTATCCGTAAACGCCAATTGCAAGCGCCAATACAGCCGGCAATAAAAAAGAAAGCCTGGCTGAGGGCATAATGCCCTGACCTATCCAAGCAGCACATCTTGATTAACTATACCTTACATTTCTGCTATAATAGAACCGTACAAACCATGGACAAGAAAAGAATCGCCAAAAGAATAACTGCCGGATATAAGGCCGAAATCACTTACGAAGGTATAACCTATCATGGAGTTGTCGAAAACCTTTCGGAAACCGGCGCAAGCATCACCCTTGTGATCCAGGAGAAGGAACGGGACTTCATACCCGGCAAAGCATTGAAATTGAAATTTGAGATCCAGCCGGGCGAGACATTGGACCTCAACTGCACAATAAAATGGTCAACCAAACTTCCGCCTCACGGCTTGATCAACGGCATTGGGGTGGTGATCATAGACCCGCCCTGGAAAGAAAGCAGTAACTTCCTTTAATTAACCTCCCGCTTCGTAATTATCCCCATCCCCGCAGTTTTGTCCTGCGGAGCAAAACTAAGACATGGGGACTTCGCGCGGGGGCCTCAAAAAAAGAACTCACGGGAAATATCCCGTAAGTCCCTGATTTTAAATGGTGAGCCGTACTGGGGTCGAACCAGTGACAAGCTGATTAAGAGTCAGCTGCTCTACCAACTGAGCTAACGGCCCTGCAAAAATTGGCGCGCCTGGGAGGACTCGAACCTCCGGCACCCGGCTTCGGAGGCCGGCGCTCTAATCCACTGAGCTACAGGCGCAATAAACAAAAGCTAAATACAACAAATTTTTCCTAACAAATTTTTTGGGGTGAGTGAAGGGGTTCGAACCCTCGACATCCTGAGCCACAGTCAGGCACTCTAACCAGCTGAGCTACACTCACCATTTCAATTATCAGCGATTAACTTTGAGACATTAAATCTAAAGCTGACCACTTATAGCTGACTGCTTCAAATAAATATATGGCGCGCCTGTGAGGATTCGAACCTCAGACCTACTGATTAGAAGTCAGTTGCTCTATCCAGCTGAGCTACAGGCGCAATATTTGTATTTTAATAGAGAATCTTTAATATCGCAACTCGGCCCTGAAATCAGTCAAAAACCGCCAAATAATAATGGTCGGGGCGGAGGGATTCGAACCCCCGACATCCTGCTCCCAAAGCAGGCGCGCTACCAGGCTGCGCTACGCCCCGAGCTTTATAGAATATAGGATGTACATGCGAAAAATCAATCTTTGCACGGCAAAAACAGCTTTGCTCACGGTATAGATGATAAATTGACTTAACAACCTAAATGCTTTAATATCTTTACCATCATGGAATTTTCCGAAAAAGCCGTGGACTTTCTTGTTATCGGCGGCGGGGTTGCCGGCCTCAGGGCGGCTATCGAGCTCTCCTCGGAAGGCAGCGTGCTGGTCCTTACAAAAGATAAATCCACAGAGAGCAACACCGGATACGCACAAGGCGGGATCGCCGTAGCGCTCAGCGACGAGGACGAGGTCCGCATCCATTATGATGACACCATTAAGGCGGGGAACGGCCTCTGCAATGAGGAGTCCGCCAGGATAATGGTCGAGGAAGGCCCGCAATATATACTTGAGCTTATTTCATGGGGCGCTGAGTTCGACAAAGAAGAGAGCAAGCTCTCTTTCACGCAAGAGGCCGCGCATACAAGGAGAAGGATACTCCATTCCCACGGAGACTCGACCGGCAAAGAGATAGACCGCGCGCTCATTAGCAAGGCACGCTCTTTCAATTCCATTTCACGGTACGATTTCTCTTTTACACTCGACCTGATAATAGAGGACGGCATATGTGTAGGGGCCTCCGTACTCAGAAAAGGTGAGGTAATAAATATCTATGCAAAGGCAATAATACTCGCCACAGGCGGAGCCGGCCAGATCTTCTCAAGGACCACGAACCCCATGATCTCGACCGGTGATGGCATTGCTATCGCCTACAGGGCCGGTGCCCTGGTCAAGGACATTGAGTTCATACAGTTCCATCCGACGACCCTTTTTGCTCCAGGAGCGCCGCCTTTTCTGCTGAGCGAGGCAATGAGAGGAGAAGGTGCGCTATTAAAGAACATACACGGCGAGTGTTTCATGACAGAATACCATGAGATGCTCGAACTCGCCCCAAGAGATACAGTAACAAGGGCTATCGTCTCGGAAATGGTGAAGACGAGCACGAACCACGTATTTCTGGACCTTAAACACCTTGACAAGAACTTCGCGAAGAAAAGGTTCCCGCTTATTTACAAAACATGCCTCCAGTACGATATTGATATCACAGAGGACATGATACCGGTCTCCCCTGCCGCACACTATATAATGGGCGGGGTCAGCACTAACCTGCACGGTGAGACCACGATCAAAGGTCTCTTTGCGGCCGGAGAGGTCGCCTGTACAGGTATACACGGTGCGAACCGCCTCGCCTCGAACAGCCTGCTCGAAGGGCTGGTGTTCGGGGCCAGGGCAGGCAAGAGGGCCATAGAGTACGCCAGCGGAAGGGAAAAACAGAAGATCACCGGAGGGACGGGCCATCTAAATGATGATAAGGTAAGAGAGCCGGAAACAGAAGATTTTGAGCTTGAGAAGATAAGAAGTTCCCTGAGACAGGTGATGTGGAAAAAGGCAGGGATCATAAGATGCAACAAGTCCCTGTCCGAGGCAGCCAAATGGCTGAGGCATAAAGAACACGTTCTTGAAACGCCCCTGCTTAACAGGAGAGTGTTCGAACTGAAGAACATGCTGACAACGGCAAACCTTATCGTTGCTTCAGCATTGCTCAGGAAAGGGAGTCTCGGCGCCCATTACCGTTCCGATTTCATAGAGAAGGGCGAGAACTGGCAGAAACATACTGCGTGTGCAGCGGGCAAAGATACCTTCTGGACGGATTAAGGTCTGTCCTCGATCAACTCCAGGTCTTTCTTTTCAGCCTCTTCTTTTGCATCTGGTATTGGGCTGTAAAAAGGCTTTCTTGAGAATGCGTCGTTAAAATATCGGGAGGCCCGGTCCATCTGCTTCAATTCATAATAGGCGTAACCGAGAAAATAGAAAACCTCCGGACCAGGATTCGACTCGGCATATTCCTCCATCAGCTTTATCGCCTCCTGCTTTTTACCCTTGTAGTAAAGGGAATACGCATCTTTAAACGCTGAATCCTGGGCAAGGCATAATGAAGGGAGCATCAATGATAAGATCATTGCAACCAGAATAATAATTTTCATAACAACCTCCCAAGCAACTTTAGTTGCGCAGCCCCCGCGGTTTAGATTTGTAAAGTCCCTTACGTAGTTTGAGAATCAAACTATAGGGGACGTCAAATCTGCAGGGGGTCATTCATAATAATTTAACATATCAGTTATCTAATAAGCGTTTTTTTTCTTCTCTTTCTTTTTCGTCTCTCTTCCCCAACTATTTCCAGCTCTTTCTTCCGGTCAGCAATTAGTTTCCGGCGGGCCTTTGTCGAATATTCGGTCGGGACGGTCCCCTCTTTAAAAAATTCTACCATTTTTTCTGTTTCATTGGTAGCAAGAAATCCTGTCGCCGGATCAATCACAGCGGTAACAATACCGTCAGGAACCTGAAAAGGCCGTTTTTCTCCGGACTTCGCGTCGAACGGCGATATCTCGGAAAGCGCCTTCTTCATGAACGAGACCCATATCGGGGCCGCTGCCTTTGAACCGGTCTCTTCTTTTCCAAGCGTTCTCATATTATCAAACCCGACCCATACACTCGAAACGAGTTCCGGAGTAAAGCCTATGAACCAGGCATCCTTATAGTCATTGGTCGTTCCTGTTTTCCCTGCGACCGGTCTCTTCAGAGCCTTTGCGCGCCAGCCCGTACCGGACTTGACCACTTCTTCAAGCATTGAGGTAGTAAGGAACGCGGTCCGGGGATCTACGGTCCTTACCCCCTTGGGCTGGTTGTTCTCGATAACGTTCCCTTCCCGGTCAATGATATACTTGATAGCGATCGGTTCTCTCCTGATACCGTTTTGCGCAAACACACTATAGGCCGACGTTATCTCAAGCGGAGTGATGCTCAGGCTCCCGAGCGCCAGAGTAAGGTTATGGGGGAAAGCCCCCGTTATACCAAGTTTGCCGGCAAATTTAATTGCCCTCTCCACACCTACCTCTCCAAGAAGTTTTACAGTCATAATGTTCATTGAATGGGCAAGGGCCTCACGCAGCCTCGTGGCTCCATGATATTTCTCATCATAGTTCTCCGGCTCCCAATCCCCGAACTGTTCACTTTCATATTTGAGCGGCTCATCAACAATTATGCTTGCGGGCGTAAATCCCCGGTCCATTGCAGCCGCGAATATTACAGGTTTAAATGCAGAGCCGGCCTGCCTTCTCGCGGAGACCGCCCTGTTAAACTCGCTCTTACCAAAGTCATACCCGCCGACTATCGCCCTTATATAGCCGGTGGACGGTTCAATGGCAACCACCGCACCCTGCACAAGCGGTTCCTGTTCAAGCTTGAAAACAGGCTCTTTCCCGCTTACCTTTTTTACCCTTACATTAATAATATCCCCTTTTTTCAGAATAGAAGTAAGCTTGAGGTCTTTGTATCTTTTTATTAAATTACCTTTTGCGTCTACAACCTTGCCAGCCCATTTCGCATCCTTCACAAAAAGCTTTCCTACAATGTCCCTTGTCTTTACCAGTGCTTCTGTGTCGGAAACCTTAAGGACAGTAGCTGTCAGGAGTTCGCCTTTTTTCATAATGACCTTCTTGAACAACCCTTTCCCTTTAAGCTCATCCTTCAGATCGATCTCCTTATGTCTCAAGGGACCACGGAAGCCCTGTCTCTTGTCCAGGTTCATCAGGCCGTTCTTGAGGGAGTTCACGGCAGCGATCTGCATATTCCTGTTAAGGGTCGTATAAACCTTCATGCCGCCCTTATATGTCATCTCGACACCATACTCGTCTTCGAGATATTTTCTTACATATTCAAGAAAATAGTCCGGCGTATACTTTTTATATTTCGCGCTCGAGAGATAGAGGGGCTTTTCATAAGCCTCCGCGGCCTGTTCAGCGGTTATATATCCTTCATCCTCCATCCTCTTCAGAACAATGTATTGCCGTTGTTTTGCCTTATCCAGATTGACGTAAGGAGAGTATCTGCTTGGTGCCTTTACGAGACCGCAGATAAGCGCTGCTTCGGCAAGAGAGACGTCGGATACGGGTTTGCCGAAATACGCCCTTGCCGCCATCTCGACACCGTAGGCCCCGTGTCCGAAGTATATTTTATTTAGATAGATCTCGATGATCTCTTCCTTTGTGAGGCTCTGTTCCAGCCTTAAGGCAAGTGTCGCTTCCTTCAGTTTCCTTGTAATGGTCCTCTCAGGGGAAAGAAAAACTACCTTTGCGAGCTGCTGGGTAATGGTGCTCGCGCCCTGCTTTATCCTGCCCGCATAGATGTCCTGGACAAGCGCACGGACTATCGCTATATAATCGATACCCTGATGCATCCAGAATCTTGAATCCTCCACAGCAACTATCGCCCTGATCAGGTTCTCGGGGATATCCGAGAACTTTACATATTCGCCTTTTTCGATCCTGAACTCACCGATAACAGTATCATCATCCGCATAAACGGTTGTCCCATCGACAGGGATATATCCCTTTATTTGATCTATATGAGGGACACCTATGGTAAGCGCAAGGTATCCGCCTGAAAGAACGCCAAGCGTTATGACAAAGATAAAAAGAGTGAATTTAATTATGACAGTTTTCATAATAATGAATTATATTCTCTATTAATTTATGTGTCAATTAAGTAGGAAGGTGGAAAAATGGGATAGTCAAAAATAAAATACTCTATTATTCCTCAAGTGTTATTGCTTCAACGGGACAGTTCTCTTCTGCAGCCTCACAGCACTCAAAGAATTCGCAGGCTTCAGGATCAATGACCTTGCATTTCTCATCCATGACCTGAAAAACGGACGGACATATCTCCATACAGTTGCCGCAGCCTATGCATATATCAATATCAACAACAGGATTCATTTGTATACCATTATTATTTATTTTGTCTATCATTCAGTGCTGCGGCCAGCAGCGGGAACATTATCTCATGGTGACCGGTAAGGGCAATTGATCTGCCTCCGGAAAGAACCGGCCTTCTCAGGACATTTTCCCGGCACCTGTAATGCTGTATAAAGTCCATATTAACAGTAGTGAAATTCTTGACGTCATGTTTCAGGTTTCTTGTCACTGCAATCGCCTTCAAAAAGACTTCCGGGAGTATCACAGCAGAACCAAGGTTAATATAAACCCCACCCTTCAGATCAGCGACAACGGAGGAGAAAAGTCTGAAGTCCCTCATGCTTCCTTCACCGATGGCCCTTCCATCTGCCTCGGCATGCATATGAATAATATCAGTGCCTATCGCAACGTGCACGGTCGCTGGTATGCCGAGACTCGATGCAGCGGCAAGTATGCTCATCTCCTTATATGCCGCCTTGCTCTTTAGTATGTGCTCACCTACCGCCCTGCCGATCCCCTGTTTCTTTTTAACACCGTTTATTATCGCCCTGTTAAGCCCCCTGCCGGTCTCGGCGGCCATTCCGAAGGTGCCCTTGCAAAGCTCGGCATCAACGTCTTCGGATGTGTGTCCCATCAGACTGAGTTCATAGTCATGAACAATGCAGGCACCGTTCATGGCAACGGCTGTGATCAGACCGCTTTCCATAAGGTCGATGATAACGGGTGAAAGTCCGACCTTTATTGGGTGTGCCCCCATGCCGAGAATTACGGGTTTGTTATTCTTCCTGGCCTTTACAACTGCATCTACAACCGCCTTAAAGTCATCGGCAGCAAGAATGCCGGGAAGGCTCTCGAGAAAGTCACCAAAACTTCCGCCTTTAAAAGGCTTGCCGGCCTTTTTGCGTTCAACCTTGCTTTTCCTTGATTTCAAGCAGCAGGTTTTTACTTTTTTCACTGATATGGGTTTATATTTTTTAGGCACACACAAATATAACTTCTAAACAATTATATAGTCAAGTTGTCCTTTTTACTTTATTTTTGCCTTCAATATGTTTATAATTTCAATGGTTTTTGATTACTGCCTTTTAATAACTTAAAGAGAGCAACTCATGCGGATATCGGACTTATTTGAAAAAATTCTACTTATAAACATTCTCCTTTTCTTTTTCCTGGGCGGCCTGTTCTTCATTTCCGGGACGAGCTGGACCCACGACGGGATCATAGAACATAGCGATCATAAATACATTATCAGGGATGCGGGATTGACTGGCAAAGGCTGGATAACAGGTAAGGCAAAGAACGCACCCGATTTTAAAATTACTGTTCTTACATCCACAATACAGTCTGTAAAAACCGTCATGTCCGAAAAGCTGGACAACGGCAGCAAGGCTTATGAAGTGCTGCTCGATCCGGGTAAATATATTCTGGCAGTTGATGCTGAAGGGTATGAGACGCTTGATATCCAGGACATTGAGGTCCGGACAGGACAGGACATAGAACTCGACCTTAAATTCAGAAAAAAACAGATTTAGTTTCCACCTGTGTACAGGATCATAGAAAACCACGAAGACTTCCATGGGAACTTAACTGGCCGCGCATCGGATGAACATTAAAATTGAACAAGGAGAGTGCGCATGTTTTCAAATGAAAATGCCAAAGATATAGGCCTTCTGATCATCAGACTGGGAATAGGCGCAAGCATGCTTATTTTCCACGGGCAAGAAAAACTGACAGGGGGCCCCGAGGTATGGGTAAAAATAGGTGGGAGCATGAAGATGCTGGGCATAATCTTCCTTCCGGTCTTCTGGGGATTTATGGCCGCGTTAGCGGAATCAATCGGTTCTGTTCTCATTATGCTCGGGATACTCTTCAGGCCCGCAACAGCAATTCTGGCCTTCACTATGCTTATCGCAGTACTAACGCACATGAACCTCTCTTCCTGGGCATTTCGTCCTGACTGGAAGAGCGCCTCACACGCCATAGAATTCCTTGTCATATATACAGGGTTGTTCCTGATCGGGCCGGGAAGGTTCGGAGTAACATTTAAGAAATAGGCAGACAAAGTAATTGTAGGGGTGGACTTCGGTTCGCCCTTTTTTATTTCTGCGTAGGGGCGTAGCTTGCTACGCCCTTACTTGTTTCAACCAGTAACCCTCAATCGCCCCTAAAGCCGTTTCAATAGGCAACCGCCAATTTCTCATCCGAGCAACTATAAGTTGCGAAGTCCCCGCGTCATAGATTTGTAAAGGCCCCAACGTAGTTTGCTGATCCTGGAAGTCCTTTACATTTCACGAGGCAAACTATAGGGGACGTCAAATCTGCAGGGGGCAATCCTCAATAACCAACAGCCAACTTCTCATCCAACAACATCTGGTTTAAAAAGACCTCTTTGGACCCCACAAAAATATCGGCCAGATAGCGGTCGTATTTGTCCTTGCGGTATGTTTTGATCGTGATGATCTTTGGTTTTTTGAGTATTTCCTCGACAAAGGTTTTGGCTTTTTTGCCCTTGGGGGTTGGGAGCTCCGGGGTGTCGATGCCGCGAAGCCGCAGTTTCTCAAGCAACTTCAGTTGCGCCGCCCCCGCATCTTAGATTTGCAAAGGACCCAACGTAGTTTAAGAATTAAACTATAGGGGACTGTAAATCTGCAGGGGGGATAATCTGTCGTTCTCAATTGCGAACGCGCGTTCGCAATTGGGAATGTAACCCTTTGATTTTCAACTAAAACTAAACTTGGACATGAGCAATACCGGACGCG
>BDTS01000089.1 GCA_002897915.1 bacterium BMS3Bbin09
CCTCAAGCCGACAGCGGCAAAGATCATAAAACCCTTCCTGGATGAAGTTCTGGATAAGTATGGGCAAAAGATCCATTCGATACATGTGACCGGTGTCGCCCTTACAGATGACTTTGATGAGAAGGGGTTGGATGTCAATTCCATAATCGTATTAAAAGAAATGGACCTGAATTTCCTTGAATTTCTGGCGCCGCTTGGCAAAAAATACCGGAAAAAGAGGGTAGGGGCTCCGCTTATTATGACCCCCGAATATATTAACACTTCACTCGATGTCTTTCCGATAGAGTTCCTGAACTTTAAGCTTATGCACTCGACCGTGTACGGAGAAGATATTTTAGAGAATATCGTGATAGAGAGGCTGGACCTGAGGCACCAGTGTGAGAGGGAGCTGAAGTCGAAGCTCATCTGGCTGAGGCAGGGATACATATCTTCCATGGGTGATAAGAAGATATTGACCGAAGGGTTCGTGCAATCGATCACGGATTATATGTCTCTTTTTAGAGGGATCATAGTTCTGGCGGGCAAGGAACCTCCGGTGATCCAGAGCGAGGTGATAACGGCATTATCGGATGCAGTGAAGATCGATGCTGGTGTCTTTGCAAAGGTGCTGAAGAAAAAGCGCGATAAGATCAAACTCTTTGTTGAAGAACTCAACACGATATTCGAAGATTATTATTCAGCAACGGAAAAGCTGGGGAAGATCATAGATGATATCAAGGAATAAGTTATTAGTTCTGATCGCCGCGGCTCTTTTCCTTATCGTTGCGGCTGTATCCGCTGAGGTCGCGGTCCCTGACAGGCCGATCAACCATGTGGTTGACCTGGCCGGGATCATTGACGATAACATGGAGGACGGGCTGAACAGGTATCTCCTTGAACTTGAGCAGAAGACCACGGCACAGATGGTCATACTTACTGTTAAAGACCTTGAGGGAGAAGAGATCTTCGACGCCTCGCTTCATATCGCACATGATAAATGGAAACTCGGGCAGAAGGGCAAGGACAACGGCGTTCTTTTGATGATCTCGCTGAATGACAGGAAATACTGGACGCAGGTCGGTTACGGTCTCGAGGGAGTACTCCCGGACAGTCTTACCGGCAGCATAGGAAGACAGTACATAGTGCCTTACTTTAAGAAGGGCGACTATTCCACGGGGATTACCGCCACAGCTATCGCAATGATCAACGTGGTAGCTGCTGACGCAGGTGTAGAGATAATGGGTATGCCGAAACTGAGTGCCCGTTCCGGCGGGGCGCAGCGGAGAGAGCTTACACTGCCAGAGAAAATTTTTAGTGTGCTTTTTTTCATTGGATTGATATATCTTTTTATAAAGCACCCGCGCTTCCTTATACTCCTTATAATGATGAGTATGATGGGCGGAGGCAGAAGGAGCGGCTGGGGAGGCGGAGGAGGAGGTTTCGGGGGAGGTAGCTTCGGCGGTGGAGGAGGAGGCGGCTTTGGCGGAGGCGGAGCCGGAGGCGGCTGGTAAATAATTATCAATATATATAGGAGGGGTTTATGTCTAAAGGTTTAAAAATTACATTGATCGTTGTTGGTATTATTCTGCTTATCGGGTTCATGACGTTCAGCTGGTTTCGCACTGGTTATGACAATGTCGTTGCCATGGACGAAAACGTTACAGGCAAGTGGGCCCAGGTGGAGAACCAGTTAAAGAGAAGGTATGACCTTATACCGAACCTTATCGAGACTGTCAAGGGATACGCGAAGCATGAGAAGGAACTCTTTGAGAACATAGCGAACGCAAGGACCAAATACTTTCAGGCAGGCAGTGTTAAAGGTAAACTGGCAGCATCCGGTCAGCTTGAAGGTTTCCTCTCCAGGCTGCTTGTGCTGCGGGAGGCATATCCAGAGCTTAAGGCCAATCAGAATTTTCTGAAACTTCAGGACAGCCTTGAGGGAACGGAGAACAGGGTCTCTGTTGCGAGGATGAGATACAATGAATCGGTCCAGATGCTTAACACATACATAAGGACATTCTTCGGCAGGTTCTTCGCTTCTCTTGCCGGGGTATCGAGTGCAGAGTATTATGAAATACCCAAAGGTGAAGAGGCGGCCCCAAAGGTAAACTTTTAAAGCCGAATTAAGCGGTGCGCAGCATACGCTTCAATGAGACTTATGCCTGTGGTATAAATTAAAGGGACGTGCTTGTATCTTATAAAAACGGCATGGTAGGATAAATATAGAGCTGTAACTTATTGACTTTACTGAAATTGTAAGGGTACAATCATAAGTCAAATGGATGATCACAAATTAAAAGTCTTCTGCATTGTTGCAGAAACCAAAAGCTTTTCGAGGGCATCCGAAATTATCCGGCTTACCCAGCCTGCTGTCAGTCTGCAGATCCAGGCGCTTGAAGAAATGTACGGCACCAAGCTCTTCAACCGTTCGGGATGCGTTATCACGCTTACAAAGGCCGGTGAGATGCTTTATAAGTACGCCAAAGAGATAAATGGGCTCTACGCCTCTGCCGAGAAAGAGATCGGAGGTGTCACCGGTCTTGTAAAAGGTATTATTTCGGTTGGCGCCAGCTCTACCATAGGCAACTATCTTCTACCTTCAGTTGTCTGCGACTTCAAGAGGAGATACCCCAAGGTCGGAGTTCACATCCATGTCGGGAACACAAAGAACGTCGTTGAATTTCTGAACACGGGCACTGTTGATATCGGTCTGGTTGAGGGTGATGTCAATAAGCAGAAGCTTCGCGTCGAAAAACTTCTTTCGGATGAAATGGTCTATGTCATGTCCCCTTATCATCACCTGGCCAAGAAGGCATCGGTCTCGATAATGGAACTTTCAAAAGAGCCGTTGATCTTCAGAGAAGAGGGTTCTGGAACAAGGCAGGCTATCGAAAAATATCTCAGCAAGCACGGCATACTGAATCAGAACCTGAAGATATCGATCATCATGGGAAGTACAGAGGCGATAAAGGGCGCTGTTGAAGAAGGACTCGGTACTTCGATCATGTCAAGATGGGCAACCAGAAAAGAGATGCGATACGGAAGCCTCAAGACCGCGATCTTTAAGGAAGACAAGTTCTTACGTGATTTTTCTCTTGTCTATAAAAAATCTAAAGAACCCGCACATACCGTCGAGCAGTTCATGGCGTTCCTGAGACGTTATCCATACAACAAGCTTTTGACCGCTTAATGATCCTTCCGAAGTCCTTAACACTAAATATATTATGTTGATGTTATTTGTTCGTGTTAGTTGCGATCAGGAGCTTATTCTTATGGTATTAATGAAATCCAGGGAATTCAGCTTGAGGAATGTCTGTTTTGCTGCGGCCTTGTTTCTTGAAGAGACGGTAAATCTATAAATGATTTCGTCTTTCCCGCCTGATTTTTCATAATCGACATTGTGGATCCTAAAATCCTGTTCATTGATAATGGATATTATGCTCTCTTCGGCATCTTCCATTCTGTTTGTTGTGACCTTAATATTTTTAAAATGCTGTACTCTGATCTTATGTCCGATCGTCCTCAGTGCTACCAGAGCAATAATGGTAATTATGAAGGTTAGTATGCCTTCAAAGTAAAGGCCGCTGCCGATGGCAAGCCCGATCGCGGAGACGATCCATATCGATGCTGCTGTGGTCAGTCCCCTTACTTCATTACCGCTTTTGATAATGACACCTGCTCCGAGGAAACCGATGCCGATCAAAGCACCTGCTGAGATCCTCGCTGGATCTATACGCAGTGTATTGTCAAGGGTATGTATATGGAAGTAATAATTCTGGGAGACGATCATTATAAGTACCGCGGATACGCAGACGATCAATTGTGTCCTGAAACCAGCGGCCCGGCCGTTGACTTCTCTCTCAAAACCGATGATGCCGCCGATTATTGCTCCCAGCAGCAGGCGTATAATTATTTCTTGAACAGGAATCATTGTATCATTATACCACAGGCATAAGTCTCATTGAAGCGGATGCTACGCACCGCTTAATTCAGCTTTATAATTTATCCTGTATGTAGTGTCAAAATTCAAATCATTTTTTTAAATATTCCGGGTGATTGTGGTAAAATAATAAGTTAGTTTTTTGAAGATATCCATGTATGTTTTGAGAGGAGATAATTAATTGAGGATAGAACAAGACGCGCTTGGAAAAGTGAAACTACCTGATGATGTCTATTACGGTGCCCAGACAAAAAGGGCTGTTGATAACTTTCCAATAAGCGGGCTTACGCTTCCAAGGAAGTTCATTAAGGCGCAGGGTGTGGTCAAGCTCGCGGCTGCACGGGCGAATAACGGACTCGGTGAGCTTGATAAAAAGGTATTCAGGGCCATTGAAAAGGCGGCCCTGGAAGTAATAAAAGGTACACATGATGACCACTTTGTTGTTGATGTTTACCAGGCTGGGGCGGGCACTTCACAGAACATGAATGTCAACGAGGTAATAGCGAACAGGGCGATCGAGATACTGGGCGGTAAAAAGGGTGACTACAATATTGTCCATCCGAATGATCATGTTAATATGGCCCAGTCAACCAATGACACTATACCTACCGCAATGTATATCGCCTCCTATGAGGCGCTGAAAGAACATCTGGTCCCTGTGTTTAAGGGATTGAAGAACTCGCTGCTTCATAAGTCCAGGGAGTTTGACGGGATCGTGAAGGCCGGAAGGACGCATATGCAGGATGCCGTCCCCATAAGGCTCGGACAGGAGTTCGGCGGTTACGCTGAAACGGTTAAGAAAGATATTCACCGGATCGAGAGGGCCTCGGAGTCGCTTTTAAATTTGCCGATCGGCGGTAACGCGCTCGGGACCGGGATAAACGCCAGGGCCGGCTTCCGTAATAAGGTTCTCCGTGAGATCAGGAAGATCACAGGTATAAAGTTCAAAGGCTGCGATAACCTGTTTGAAGGGATACAGAATGTAACCCCCGCGCTCGAGGTAAGCGCGATGTTGAGAGGGGCCGCGGTCTCACTTACAAAAATAGCCAATGACCTCCGTCTCTTAAGTTCAGGGCCGCGTACAGGCTTTGCGGAGATCCAGCTTCCTGCGGTACAGCCTGGTTCATCTATAATGCCCGGCAAAGTGAACCCTGTAATGGCTGAGATGATGAACATGGTATGTTTTCAGGTAATAGGTAATGATACGACCATCTCTTACGCGTGCCAGGCCTCGCAGCTCGAGCTGAATGTCATGAAGCCCCTGATAGCATATAACCTGATCAGCTCTATCGATATACTCTCGAACGCCGTCGATGTCTTTACCAGAAGATGTGTAGATGGTATTACCGCGGATGTAAAGAGGTGCAAGGAGTATGCTGACGCGACCCTTGCAATGGCAACTGCCCTTAATCCGATCATTGGATATTCTGCGGCAGCCGAGATATCGAAAGAGGCTTACAGGACCGGAAAGAGCGTCCGGCAGCTTGCAATTGAAAAGGGCATTTTAACAGAAAATAAAGCAAAGACTCTGCTTAACCCAAGAAAGCTTACAGGTAAATAACATTTCATAAGTTGCTCCGCTTGATCTTTTTCTGCTCTTGATCCGGATTTTCAGCTATATTTTTATTTACTATTTAGGTTTTTGTAAAGCAATATTACATTATATTACTTGATTATATATGTAATAAATATTATAATTATAAGATGTCCGATTGTATGTCGAATTTATTTACACATTGGGTTCCATAATATTTTTTTTATCTAATAAATTTAAGTAGTTAGAGTATGGCAGGGCTCTTATGGATAATAATTTAAGACAAAACAGTTCTCTTAAACAGCTTGTGACTTCAAAAGGGTGGACTGACTATTTTCATTCCCTGTCGCAGAGTTCCGGTTTTGAATTCAATGTGTATAACAGAGATGCGAACTCGATATTTATCACAAAAGAAAATCCCTTATGCAAATACATCAAATCAGCGGGACATGATGGAATGGAGTGCCGCGAATCATGCAGGACGTTAATGGATGATGAGGACACGCCCGGTAAATCGGTCCACAAATGCGAGGCGAATGTATTGAATTTTGCGTTGCCGTTCGGGAGTTCAGGTGACGGACTCGTTGTCGGACGGGGCGGTCTGGCCTCATATGATGACCTGATGGATTTTCTGAAGGTCGTAAAGGAGAGCAGTCTTCCTGCAATATCTTTTAGAATGCCTTTCGATTTTCCCGGAGAGGACTATGTGGATACTGTTTCGAGGCATGTTGCACTGGCTGTAGACAGCATGGCCGGCAATTCTGTTGGAAAATTTAAGATCGAAGAAAAACTTCTCCGCATGACCTCCCTTTTTGACCGTAAGACCTTCAGGACTCTATCGAGGAATCCTGAACTGATGTACAGATATATCCTTGATACCATCGGGTTTGTGTTCGGCCAGATGTCCGCTTTCTTTTTGGTGCCTGACAGGAAAGGAGTGTATAAGAGTGTTTACACAGCAGGGGCACATAAGGATATGGTTATTGATTTCCAGATGGATGCGGAAAATCCGGCTATAAGGGAACTGATAGATACAGAGTCCCCGGTCTATTATGAAAATGCGGAAGAATTCAAGGTGAGCGCTCCGTTCGATAATATAAAGCATTTTTATTTCTACCCGATCTTCGCAGGTAGTTTGCTGCAGGGAGTGATTGGGATATTTGACAAGGAACTTTTCCGTGAGGACCTCAAAATAATGAACGCGTTCAATGATTATATACAGCTTAACATTGAGAACTTTACTCTTCGTACGGCTGTGCAAAGGTCAAAGGCTGCGGATGAGAAGCTTTCTGTTTTTATGGAGTTCTCGAATACCGCGTCTTCATTGTTAGACATGCATGGACTCTCGAATGCCATGCTCGAAAAGTCCCTGCAGCTCATTGGGGCGGAGCAGGGTTCCCTTATGTTCCTTGACGACAATCAGACCGAACTGGTTATTGAAGCGAAAAAGAGCCGCGATGATACGGTAAAGGTGAAAATGCGTATCAAGAGAGAAGGGTGTATAGCGGATATTGTTCTCCAGAGCGGAGAGTCCCTTCTTGTTGAGGATATAGAGAGCGATCCCAGGATAAAGAAACAGAACAGGGCGCGCTATAAAACAAAATCTTTTGTATGCGTTCCCATAATCATCGATGACAAGGTAGCAGGGGTGCTTAATATCTCTGATAAAGTAAAGAATATTGTTTTCAGTCATGATGACCTGCATTTAATACAGTCATTTATAAAGAACATCTCAATAATTATTGAGAGGAACATCCTTCATAAGAAGTCGGAGGCGCTCGAGAAATTATCGATAACAGACCCCTTGACCGGGATATATAACCGTCGTTATCTTAATGATAGACTTATGGAAGAGATAACCCGTTACAACAGGTACAAACATCCCTTCAGCTTCATGATACTTGATCTGGACAAGTTCAAGCTGTTTAACGATACATACGGCCATCTTGCGGGTGATAACCTGATAAAAAACCTCGCAAAACTTATGGAGAACTCTCTAAGGACGATCGACATAGCTGCCAGGTTCGGCGGGGACGAGTTTGTGGCGATATTTCCCCAGACACCGAAGGAGGACGCGATACAGATCATCAATCGTATAAAGGACAAGATCGATGCGGCCTTAAATATTGATCATGGGACGATATTTTTGAGTGTAAGTATGGGGCTTGCTACATATCCGGATGACGCGTCCTCGATGATGGAACTTATAGAGAAGACTGACCAGGCCCTTTATCTGGCCAAGAAGGGCGGGGGTAACAGGGTTGTTCACCTCTGAGTCGGGCAGGGTTCTTTTTTTTATTAACTTAAATTTATTATGGGCAGATCGGTATATATATGATCCTGGATAGATCCGTTTCAAAGAATTTCTTTGGCAGAGAAAACATGCTTGAGGTCCTTTACAAGACTGTTGCGAATGCAAAGGGCGGCGGGACTGAAAGCGTTATCCTTTCCGGTAAACGCGGTATTGGCAAGACAAAGCTCCTGGAGAACCTGTATAACCTTGTATTTGAACGGCAGGACGTCGTTCCTTTCTTCTATACAGTAAGGAGATCGTTTGTCTCCTCGGAGGACTTCGCGAATGATTATCTCGGCAGCTTTATCCTCCAGGCCCTCGCGTTCATGGGGAAGGATCCGGCTGTTCTTTCAGGCGTCTATTCCCTTGAAGAACTGAAGGAGGCCGCGAGAGTGTTTGGCGCGTGTTGGATCGCTGATATTATATACGAGTATATCGATGTCAGGAAAGAGGGCAGAGAGGCAAAGATCGTCCTTAATGCTATTTCAGCCCCGTACCGCAGTTATCAGATCACGGGAAATCCGGTGGTCGTAATGATCGATGACCTGCACAAGATCAGAAAATTCTGTGAGCCTAAAAGTAATGAGATCAATTCAGGGTTCTGGACGCTCTTTGAGGATTCCATAAGCTCCATGCATGTACCCCATATATTTTCGGGCGTGCCGCATGAGATCGAGAAGGTCTTTTTCGAGGATAATCTTTTGGGGGATTATCTCGAAATGATAGATCTCCCCAGGCTTAACACGGAAGATTCCGTAAAGCTTTTCAGAGCACTTTGCGAGATGTACGGCCTGAAGGTCGAGATAGAGCCGGCTGATCTTATAGGCACGTTCGGCGGTAATCCTCTTTATATCAAGAACTTTTTGCAGGCCGCAAGACATGCAGGGGGAACCCTTTCAAAGGCCGTTTTCGAGCAGACATACGACAGTGAAATAACAATAGGTAAGACGTACAGATACTGGACCTTCCTTTTGAAGAAATATGTGCGGCCGCTTGAGCTGAGAAAGCCATCGCTCAGTTTTCTTCATGGTCTGAGCAATGATAATAATGATGACTTCCCCCAGCTTGAGCAGGATATGTCTGAACGTATATCCGAGATCCTCCATGATTCTGGCAGTCTTGAGACCGGCTTTAGTGAGACCATGCCTGCTGATAACTTTTTGAGGGACATTGTAAAGGAATTGTACCGGAGAGAGATCCAGCATGAACTCCCTGACAAGGTCACTGAATTAATAGTCGCCAATGAAAGCAGCCAGGTCAGGGAGAGTGTTACGGCCTCTTTTATTATTACGATCCCGGCTGATCCGAAGGCCGGGCTGGTAGCCATTAAGTTATTCGAGCAGATCGCAATGAATTATAAAATTCCTCTGAAAGAGATGGGGAAGTTGCAGCTCGCGATGGCCGACCTCTTTTCGAACGTTCTTGCCGGAGACGCTTCAGCTGAGAACTTCAAGTTCCAGATAAAGCGCATAGAGGACTCATTCTTGGTCGAGATCACCACTCCCCAAAAAGAACTTGTCCTTATTGAACAGGATATCAGCAGGATAGGGGCCTACATTGATGATCTGAAGGTTGAGAGTATTGAGAGTGGTACTGTGATAACGCTTGTAAAAGAAATCAAAGAGGATGTTGTTCCGCCTGAAGGCGATTAAGTCTATAACGTTCTTCGATGCTAAAGGCTAATCTTCCCACTGCCGCCGATCTTGTGGATCTTCATAAAGTTTGTCTTGCCATATGTTTCCATTGGTGAACTCGCGGTAATTACTATGAGATCGCCCTTCTGCGCCAGTTTCAGACCGATAAGGGCTTTTTCAACTTCATAGACCATTTCATCAGTATTTTTAAGCAGTTTCATGAAGTGCGGCCTCACGCCCCAGTAAAGGGACATTTTCCTTATTACTGTTTTATCCGGAGTAAACGCGATGATCGATGCGGACGGCCTGAACTTTGATAAAAGAAGGGCGGTGAAGCCTGAGCGTGTGAAAGCTGTTATACATTTGGCCCCGACATCGTCTGCGGCTTTGACCGCGGCATCGGCAAGCGCATTGCTTAATCTTTCTTCCGATGTTTTATTGAAGAAGTCAGGAGAAATATTTCCGATTATGATCTTTTTTTCCGTTGTCTCTATTATTTTCCTCATTATCCTTACTGCGGCCAAAGGGTATTTGCCGGTTGATGTTTCAGCGGAAAGCATAAGGCTGTCCGATCCGTCGATCACGGCATTTGCCACGTCTGTTATTTCAGCCCTTGTCGGCCTTGCGTGTTCCCTCATGGATTCGAGCATTTGCGTTGCAGTGATAACGGGTTTTCTCCATTCATTGGCCTTTCTGATCAGGTCTTTCTGGATCACTGGGATCTCATCCTGTGGAACTTCAACTCCAAGGTCGCCGCGGGCGACCATTATTCCGTCGGCAGCTTCAAGTATCGGATCAATATGAAGAAGTGCCTCGGGCTTTTCTATCTTTGCAATAATAGGGATATACACATTTCTTTTCTTCATCCACTCTTTGACTGTTATTATGTCGCGGTGACTCAACACAAAAGAAAGAGCGACCGCGTCAATACCGTTCTTTATGCCGAATTCAAGGTCATCCCTGTCCTTGTCTGTAAAAGGGATAAGAGAAATTGCCGTGTCGGGAAGGTTAACACCCTTGTTGGCAGTCAGTGTTCCTCCCTCTTTTACTGTCGCGATCACTAAGCCTTCTTTCTTCTCTGTAACCCGAAGTTGTATCAGTCCGTCGTCAAGGAGGATCCTTTGGCCTTTTTTGAGATCTTTCAGGAGGGCATCATATGAGATAAACAGCTTATCCTCAGTAGAAATATTATTTCCCGGCTTCAGAGCGATCTTCTGCCTTTTCTTTATTCTTATGGCTCCGCCCGCTACTTTCCCTATCCTGATCTTTATTCCCTGCAGGTCCTGAAGGATCATTACGGGCTTGTTAAGTTCCAGACTTAATTCCCTTATGTGTCGGATATATTGACTGTGCTCATCATGTGTCCCATGGGAGAAGTTAAGCCGCGCAACATCCATTCCTGCCTTTATGAGAGATACAAGCATTTTTTTGGAGGATGTGGACGGACCTATTGTGCAGATGATCTTGGCTTTTTTCATAAGAGTTATGAATTGAATTATATGACAAAAAATTATGTTTTGTCATATCTCCTTCTTAATTATTTGCAAATAACGTGCGAATCACTGAATTAGACCATGTAGTATATCAAAAAGCCAATAATCTTTTTAGCAAGATATAAACAATTATGGCTAATAATTTTCTTGTTGGTTAGATTTCCAGGGTATCCGCTTGTTATGAGGTAAGCTGAAAAAAGTGGACATCAAAATTAAGTAAAATAACTTAATGGAGGTGAGAGGATGAAAAAGATCCCATACGGGAAGTACACGAAGGAATTCAGGCTGGAGACAGTAAAGCTGGTAATTGATGGAGGATTAAGCATCCCAGAGGCGAGCAGACGGTTATCATTGGCTCCGTCAACGTTAAGCAACTGGGTTAGAGCGTATAAAGCGTATAAAGCAGGGAAACTGGAAGAAGTGGGAAAGAATCATCGGCAAATAAGCGATAAAGAACTGGAATTACACCGTCTGAAGCGTGAGTTGGCAGAAGTAAAAATGGAGCGTGACATATTAAAAAAAGCAGCAGCGTACTTCGCGAAAGGGTCTCTGTGAGGTGCGCTATGATAAAGCAGATGAGGCCCTGTTATCCATCGCCGTTTCTCAGGCAAGTATTCAATGTATCATCCAGCAGTTACTATGCATGGCTGAACAGAAAACCATCTAAGCGTTCACTGGAGGATGCGAGGTTGGAAATAGAAATCAAGGCAGCCCATAAACGGACAAAGGAAACCTGTGGACCTGAACGGCTGCAAAAGGATATGGCAGAGCATGGAATTGAGGCAGGAGTTTGCCGTATAAGGCGTATTCGCAAGAAAC
>BDTS01000090.1 GCA_002897915.1 bacterium BMS3Bbin09
GGATTGAAACGGCTAACAGTGTAGCGGTGTAGCCCTCTAAGAATAGTCGCCCCTCGCACAGGGGCGTGGATTGAAACAGAAACTATGCACTGAAAAACAATCGTGTTCCCCACATACGTGGGGATGAACCGGCAAACAGACAAAATCAATCAAAGCGAAAAAAACAGGGTGCAGAGACTAACAAGCTCTTCTCATGTATCTTCCGAGCGGATGCTCCTTGAGTACTTCCGAATCCTTGCCGTTGTTCAAAAGTTCACACATCCTGGCAAGTGATTCCTGCTGAAAGCCGTTGATATTTACGTTACTGATCTCATAAGGAAACCGGTTGTCGATAAAGCTGGATACAGGAGAGTAGTTCGGAAATTTCGATACCATGAGTACGCCCTTGAATATCCTCTTATTCGTCTTGAAGGAAAAGAACTGACTCTCGAGCCTTTTCGCAAGAAACAGATCGTTTTCCTTCTGCATCACCTTATCGAGCCGCTTCATGACCCTGCGATATTTCTTGTCGACAATACTGTCGGATTTTATCTCGATCAGTGAATGGCTGAAACGCAGTCTGGATTTATCCAGGTTATGGACAACACTGTCAGCGCAAAGGTGCATAAGATAACCGTATGCGAATGCCCTCCTCCGGTCGGACCGCGCGGCGCCGAGCATATTCCACGCAACGTTCCAGTCATGTGAGTTCTTCTCAACATCCTGGAACCTCCTGCCCATAAATATGTCAGCGCTTAAATTGCCGTAGAGGAAGTCGTTCTTGTACTTTTTCAGGATGCTGTATACACCGACCGGGATCAGCGGCGCACCTATCTCAAGCAACTGATTGCCCAGATAAACATGCGTAAGTGGGCCCCATGCCTCAGCTATGGAAGGTATAAATAATATAGATAAAAAACAGACCAGGACTAAAACCATATTTATTAGTGTATGCCATTAGGTAGCGTAAAGTCCAGTATGTGATTTATCTTTTTAATTCAATTAATTAGAGTATACCGCTTAATGTGGATTATCTAACAAAAAAAAGAGGACGGGAGATGATATCCCCGCCCTCCCTGATGGTAATGAATCTACTTGTAACGTTCCAGGAACTCCTTGGAACGTTTCTGCCGAACGGCCTTTGCCTTAGGGTCCTCCTTGAGGTCTGATGTCAATAGTGGACACCAAATCGCTCACGCCGACAATCTTTTTTCGTAGAACAGTTTTTCATAAACAGCTGGCGATAAATATCCCAGTCGCTTCTGCTTCCTCTGCCAATTATAGAAAATCTCGCGGGAAAATGGTTAGATTTTCATGACCTTAAGTTTTAAATGCTTTTCCAGAGGATCGAAGTCTCTATCATCATGCAATAAAAAGAAATTGTTGTTAATACAAAATGTTCCGATCAGTACATCTTTTGTCTTTCTTATAATTATCCCTTTTTGCCGAAGCGATCTGTAATTCATTGCACTTTTAATAGCCACCTCCTGACCAATCATATCCATAAAGGGGCACTCAAGCAGTAATTTCTTTGCAGTTTTAAAGTCTTTCTCGTTCTGAAAGCCCTGAAGCACTTCAGATAGAATGATATCCCCCATAACAATTGGCTCGACACCCAATGCTTTATCGAGCCAATCTGTCTCGTTGCTTATTGTGCCGTTAAAATAATTGATCCAAATAGACGAGTCGACCATAATCATTTGTCTAACCGCATATCATCCAAACTCCCTGACCATGTGAGTTTTCCCCTGTATTTTCTGATCTTTGACAGCTGTTTGAATTTGACCAGCAGCTTAAGCCCAGCCTCTATAGCATCCTTTTTTGTCTTGAGCCCGGATGCTTTTAATGCTCCATTCATAAGTTCATCGTCTATAACCACATTTGTTCTCATTTCCACCCCCCCAATGTGTATATTTACTTATATTATACACATTCATGGTTTGGACGTAAAGCTGACTGGAATGATTCTTCGTAAAAACGAGGGGAACCTTGGAACGCCGGATTTGTAAAACCCATAATACTTGAATGTTATTGTAGAACCCACCGGAGGTGGATACTTTCGCTCCTCATCACTAAAACCGGTGCCTATTTTGAACCTTGTTTTATCAGGAAGCTCGACAAGCAGAGACCCCAATATGCCCAGGTTCCTCCCCTCCCCATCTATATGGTCAATGACCACGGCCTCCATGTCATAATAACTTTTGACCTTAAGGATCTCCGGACTCCTGCCCTTTGTGTACAGCGTGTCCGGCTTTCTGACGATCAGCCCTTCTCCACCCATCTCTTCCACACGCAGCAGCTCTTCTTTCAGATGCCCTATGTCCCTTACCTTCTTTTGAGTGATCACAAAGGCATAGTGGGAAGGGTTTTCCCTGAACCACTGTCTTGCAATATTCAGTCTCTCTTCAATGCCTCCCGCAGCACCCGGTACATCGAATACAGCAAACTTTAGATCAAGCCAGCCATTATGGGTTTTCTGCTTTCTGACAATACCGCTGGTCTTTTCAAACGTATTGTGCCCTCCCCATATTTCACCCTCAATTGGAAAATCAGGCAGGTTCTTTATGAAATCTACGTGAGGATTAAAAGGAATACCGTTTTTTGAAAGCAGCTTTTCCCCATCCCAATATCCTCTTACCCCGTCAAACTTTTCACTCATCAGCCAACCGGAAACATCAATATTATCTTCATAAACTTCTGGAAGCATAATATCAATAGCATCGGCAGCAACACCTCCCAGGCTAATTATCAAAAACAGAATACAGCAGATCTTTTTTGGCATATGTCCCCCAGATTTTGATGACCTGTTTTTATGGACATTACCAGACAGTTAAATACAAAATCGACCTGTTAGAACTGGCAGTAGTACTCTCAAATCTCTGAATTAAAGATGGCTTCCAAAAACTCCCACCGCTCATAAGATTCAGCAATCTCTTGTTCGAGTTCCGCGAGCCTCTCTTTTGTCTCTGCCACCCTGCCACCCTCATCCTGATAGAATTCAGGTCTTGCAAGTATTTCAAAAATCCCATCGCGCTCCGCCTCAAGGGTTTCGAGCAGCGCAGGCAATGCGCCAAGTTCCTTTTTTTCCTTAAATGTGAGAATGCGCGGACGCTCCTGCTTTGGACGGGGCTTTCCTTTTTTTGCGGCATTTGTCTTTTGTACCGGGGATTTCTGTCTGCGCTGCCGAAGCCAATCGTCATATCCGCCCATATATTCCTCAAGCCTGCCGTCACTCTCAAAGACTATCGTGCTTGTTACGATATTATTGAGAAATTCCCTGTCATGGCTGACGAGAAGGACTGTGCCGTCGTACTGCATCAGCATCTCTTCGAGAAGGTCGAGCGTATCAGTGTCAAGGTCATTGGTCGGTTCGTCCATTACCAGCACATTCGATGGTTTGGTGAAGAGCATTGCAAGCAGCAGCCGGTTCCGTTCGCCGCCTGACAAAACCTTTACAGGCGAGCGCGCCCTTTCGGGCGGGAAGAGAAAATCCTCGAGATAACCGATTACATGTCTTGTCTTTCCATTTACTGTCACATGACTTGAACCGTTTGCCACATTGTCCATAACAGACATGTCGTCAGATAACTGCTCACGATGCTGATCGAAATACGCGGCATTGATCCTGGTACCCATGCGTACGGAGCCGCTGTGGGGTTCCATTGTTCCAAGCAGCATCTTCAGCAGTGTGGTCTTACCGGAGCCGTTCGGGCCTATAATGCCTATCTTGTCACCGCGAAGGATAGTCGTGGAGAAATCATGAAAGAGGCGGCGACCCTCGTAAATACAACCAATACCCTCAACCTTAAGAACCAGTTTACCGGACCTATCGGCCTCATTCAGAACCATCCTGGCACTCCCGGTTTGTGTACGCCTTGCACGGCGCTCATTCCTCATCTCCTTCAACACAGTTACACGTCCTTCATTGCGGGTGCGGCGGGCCTTGATGCCCTGACGTATCCACGCCTCCTCACGGGAGAGCTTCTTATCAAAGAGCGCGTTATGCATGGCCTCTGCATCCAGCTCGGCCTGCCTTCGTAGCAGGTAGGTTGCGTAATCACAGGGCCAGTCGGTGAGTTTGCCGCGGTCCAATTCTATTATGCGTGTTGAAAGTGACCTGAGAAACTTCCGGTCATGGGTTATAAAAAGTATGGATCCGCTGTAATCGAGTAATAATTCCTCAAGCCACCCGATCGAGGTAATATCGAGATGGTTTGTCGGTTCATCAAGAAGAAGAAGGTCCGGCTCGTTAACAAGCGCCTTTGCAAGCAGTACCCTCCTCTTGTAGCCCCCTGAAAGATCATCTACCTGAGCGTCAGGGTCAAGACTGAGACGTGAAAGAACGGTCTCTACCCTCTGCTGTATCTGCCAGCCGCCGGAGGATTCGATCTGGTGCTGTATCCGCTCAAGATCAGCTATTGCGCCCGCGTCTCCATCTGAAAGACGATGGCTCACAGAGTGATATTCCTGGAGCAAACCGACCATATCTCCGACACCGGCTGCCACTATCTCAAACACTGTACCGGACAGGTCCTGCGAGACTTCCTGATCAAGCGAGGCAATTCGCAAACCCTGCCCGCGCATGACCTCTCCCGTGTCAGGAGTGATCTCGCCGCTGATTATCTTCATAAGGGTGGATTTACCGGCCCCGTTCCTGCCGACCAGACAGACCCGCTCCCCGCGTTCGATCTGCAAAGAGACTCTGTCGATCAGTTCAGGGCCGCCGAACGCCACCTTAATATCTTTCAAGCTCAACAACGCCATTTATTACTCCTTAAAGGTCAAAAAGGGGCGAACACTTAGGTTCGCCCCTACAATTAACTTTTTACTATTGAACTATTGAACTTTCTTACGGCTTATACCACAGGCATAAGTCTCATTGAAGCGGATGCTACGCACCGCTTAATTCGGCTTTATAAACAAAGCAGGTCTTGCAGTGCTCACAAAAATTCGCCTTATCTTCTTGAGCATGCCCGTCCTTGAAATACTCAATGTCGATAAGCTCGATCTGCACAGTCTCATTTGTCTTCGTACAGGCATGTTCTACAACGTCCTTATCGCAGTCCACATATGTAAAACCGTCGATCGTATTGGAAAGCAGTGGTATTATGTCAATCTCTTCTGGCATATTCTTATCCTTCCTGATTACGTATATCTAATTAGTGGTATTTGTTCTGGGCATATGTTACACCTTTTGTGATGATGTCGGCAACCGCGTCAGCCGCCGTCTCAATGGCCTCTTCGATCACAGGCTTCTCTTTTTTGGCAAAGGGCCTTAAAACATATCTTTCGACCGGCATCCTTTCGGGACGCCCGATGCCGACCTTTACCCTCGGAAAATCCCTTGACCCGAGCCTATCAATGATCGACTGTATCCCGTTGTGTCCACCGGCCGAGCCCGACTTCTTGATCTTTACGATACCAGGTTCCAGATCGAGATCGTCATGCACTATCAGTACGCCTTCGAGGTCTTCGTTCTTCCTGACCGCGGCCATAACAGCCTCACCACTCAGGTTCATAAAAGTAAAAGGCTTTATGAAGACCACCTTCTGCTCCTCTATAAAGCCTCTTCCAAATATATAATTATTAGCTTTTTGCCTTAACTGTATCGAGTGTCTTGCAGCCAGTCTGTCGATGACCATGAATCCGGCATTATGCCTTGTATCAGCATACTCATCTCCCGGGTTCCCAAGGCCAGCTATCAGCCACATGATAACAGGTTATTTCCCTTCTTCCTTCTTCTTCTCTTCTCCTTCTTCCTCTTCCTTGCCTTTACCACCTACGAGTTCAGGCTCTGCTCCATCTTCAACTGCCTCTTCCTCAACTTTCTCCTCTTCAACAACAGGAGCGGTTACAGTAAGGATAACCTCAGACTGATCGGTCACAAACTCAACACCCTCCGGCAACGTAATGTCACTGACATGCATGCTCCCGCCGATCTCGACATGCTCTGCATCGATCTCTATCGTATCCGGTATATTGGTAGGGAGACATTCGATTTCGATCTCTCTCAAACGAAGCTGCATGATACCGCCCATCTTGACACCGACTGGCTTCTTGGCTACCGAAAGGGCAACCGTAACGGTTAAGCGGTCTTTGAGTGAGACCTCCATAAAGTCAACATGAAGCAGTTCATCACTTACCGGATCCAGCTGATAGTCCTTTACAAGCACAGGATGCTCGGAAGTCTTTTTTGATCCGCCTTCATTGATCTGAACTGTAATGAGCGAGTGCTCTGCAGCACCGGAGGTCAAAAGCTTTGTCATGATCTTGGTGTTGATCTGTATAGGGATGCAATTCCCCTCTGAATAAACGACCGCGGGCAGTATACCAGCCCTTCTCAGGCTCCGGGCACTCCCCTTGCCAGATTCGTTTCTCTTGTCTGCTGCAACTAATATTTTCTCCATTTTCCTAATCCTCCCAAGTAACTTTAGTTACGTAGCCCCTCAAGCAATTGGAAATTGCGAAGCCCCCGTGTCTTAGTTTTCGTAGAAAACTACGGGGGGCCTGGCTTTGTCCCAAGGGGTTTATTATCAATTTTTATTCGTTATTCGCTTTATTTATTGAAATATCTACGGTCCTGCCTGCCGGCAGGCAGGCTATCTCCGCTATATAAAAAGAGAACTGACCGATGTCTCCTCATTTATTCTCTTTATTGCTTCTCCAAGTAAAGATGCGACTGACAGGACCGTAAGCTTCTTGCACTTCTCAAGATTACTGTCCATTGGTATTGTATTAGTAACTATGACCTCTTCGAGCGCCGAGTCATTTATCCTGTCGAGTGCGGGCCCTGAAAGCACGGCATGCGCACAGGCCGCAACGACTTTTTTGGCGCCGTTCTCCTTTATGGCGGATGCCGCCTGGGTGATAGTTCCCGCGGTATCGATCATATCATCTAAAAGTATTGCGTTCTTACCGTCAACATCACCTATGACATGCATGACCTGGGAGACATTCGCCTTTTCACGGCGTTTATCAATGATCGCCAGTGACGCGTCCAGTCTCTTTGCAAAGGCTCTTGCCCTCTCAACGCCCCCGGCATCAGGAGAAACAATGACCAGATCGTTCTGATATTCCTTTTTCACATAATCAACTATCACGGGAGCCGCATAAAGGTGATCAACAGGGATATCGAAAAAACCCTGGATCTGTCCCGCGTGCAGGTCTATTGTAAGCAGCCTGTCTATTCCGGCGACCTCCAGCAGATCTGCAACCAGCCTCGCTGAAATAGGAACTCTCGGCGCGGCCTTTCTGTCCTGCCTGGCATATCCGTAATAAGGTATAACAGCAGTGATCCTTGCAGCAGAGGCCCGCTTGAGGGCATCGGCCATCAATAGCAGTTCCATGATATTTTCGTTCACTGGAGTACAGGTCGATTGAACAACGAAGACATCCGAACCTCTAACGTTATCATTGATCTGGACGTTAATCTCGCCGTCACTGAAATTTGAAACAGTTGCTTCTGCGAGTGGAACACTCAGAAAATCAGCGATTTCCTGTGCCAGACCAATATTTGAATTGCCTGCAATTAATTGAATACCTTCCGGCATCTTACCCCCTATAAAAAATAATTGAATTGTTCGTTGCCAATATTAAATTATATATATTTATAACCCATTCACTGTATTCAGTGGCTGGGGCGGGAGGATTCGAACCCCCGATTACATGGACCAAAACCATGTGACTTACCGCTTGTCTACGCCCCAATCCTAGAGCTAATGTTGAAAATTAGAAGTTAATCATTAACTAACTGTTTCTAAAGCCGAATCAAGCGGTGTGTAATCCGCTTCAATGAGACTTATGCCCTATGGGTATAAACTTAAACTTGTAATCTTTATTCAACCTCTATAACCGTTTCGACAGCCGCAGTCCAAAAGCCCTGAAAAGACTTTAAAGCCTCTTCGGCCTTTTCACGAGAGCCAAATACTCCGAATACCGTAGAGCCGCTGCCGCTCATAAGGACAAAGCCCGCACCCTGTTCACGCAATCTCATTTTTATCTCAGCAATTACAGGGAAGCTTTCGATTACCACTGACTCAAGGTCATTAAAGACGTCATCAGTTATATCACCGGGGTCTGCTCTTTCAATATTGCGGATAAAATGCTCAATATTATTAACTTTTTCAGCTTTTTTTGTCAACTCAAGGTCATCATTATAGTACAGGGACAATGCAGTCTCTCCGGCAACCAATATTTCTGCTGAACGCATATGAGAATATTTCTTATATGCCCATGCCGTAGGAATATCAAAAGGCGGCTTTACAAGTAAGATATTTAATGTTTTCAATGCATTGCGAGGGACAATGTTTTCACCCCTCCCGCTTATAAATGATATCGGCCCATGAAGAAAAAAAGGCACGTCAGAGCCAAGCTGCTTCGCAAGGACCAAAAGCTCCTCTGTTGCAAGACCGAGGGTCCAAAGTTTATTTAATCCTATAAGCGCTGCTGCGGCATCACTGCTGCCCCCGCCGAGACCCGCGCCCATAGGTATATTCTTGTCAAGGCCTATCACCGCACCCTCGTCGATCCCGCATTTCTTCTGCAAGAGCAAGGCGGCCTTGTATATCAGGTTATCTTCAAGAGAAATTTGTATGTCGGTCTCAATTGAGAGCGTATCTGCCGGAGCGAATGTAATCTGGTCATAAAGGGTTACCTTCTGAATAAGACTCCGGATCTCATGAAAACCGTCATCGCGCAATCCGAGGACCTTTAAGAACCAGTTGATTTTTGCAGGGGCATTTAAGGTAAGCATAGTTTATTCTGCGAGGTTTTTTATTTTCTCTTCGACTCTCTTCTTAAGCCCTTCCGTTCTGTCATGAAATTTAAGAGATTTCTCCCATGCATCTGCTGCGGCCTCTTTATTACCCATCTTCATGTAAACATCTCCAAGATGCTCAAATATTACCGGGTCTTCCGCTTCCGATGCTTTCTTTATCTCTTTCAACGCACTCTCATACATGCCCTTCTTATAATAGACCCAGCCAAGGCTGTCGCGTATAAAAGCGCTACCAGGGTCAAGTCCAATAGCCTTATCGAGAAGCTCAAGCGCCTCATCAAGGTTTATCCCCTTGTCAGCAAAAGAGTATCCAAGATAGTTAAGGGCTCCGATACTGTCAGGATTGAGTTCCAGTGTCTTCCTTAGAAAAGAGACCATCTTTTCAAATTTTCCCAGTTTTTCGTAAACAACAGCAATGGTAAAATTTATTTCTTCATCATCCGGAGAAAGAGTAACGGCCTTCATACAATTATTTTCAGCCATCTTATAATCCTTCATCTGAATATAGAGCCGTGCAAGGTATAAATAAACTTCCGGATTGTCCGGCAGGAGTTTTGAGAGAAGATCAAACTGTTCAACGGCCTCTTCATATTTTTGCTGCACGCCCAGTATCTTGCCGAGCAAAAAGAGTGCATTCACGTTTTCAGGTTCAGTAGAAATGATCTTGCGCAGCTCTGCCTCGGCCTTCTCAAAGTCCTTAACATCCATATGGATATTGGCAAGCACCCCGAGTATTTTAAGATTGTCCGGCTCCAGCTTTGAAATTTCCTCAAGTTGTTCGATGGCCTTGTCAGCCATTCCCCGAACAAGATAAAGCTTCGATAGCCTTTTCCTCGTCTCGGTGTTATAGATATTGAGTTTCACCGCCTCCTCGTAATTCAGCAGTGCATTGTCAATATCCTTGATAGACTCATATGCAACCCCAAGCATATGGAACCCGCCCCATAATGACGGACTTATTTTAACCGCTTTTTCAAGCTCATCTATCGCCTTATAGAAATCCTTCTTTTCCACATAGATCCGTCCGAGATAGTATCGCGCCATATAATTATAGGGGTCCATCTCAATAACTTTCCTAAGTGTTGTTATAGCTTCAGAGGTCCTTTTGCTTAGTACGTAAAGATAGGCAAGATGAATGTAATTAGTCGTCATTTCAGGGTCGATCTTTATTAATTTTTTATACATCTCGATCGCCTTTGGATACTCCTTCTGCCTGGCATATAGCCGGGACAGCAGGGAGAGCGCCGGTTTATATTCAGGCGTCTCCTCGATCACCCCTTCAATACTCTTGATCGCTTCTTCCGTCCTCTCCATATTCAGGTATACCTGACCGATCTCCGTCTTCAGGTAGGGCGAATCAGGGTTCTCCTGCAATGCAAGCTCGAGTTGTTTTACCGCCTCATCCCAATTATCCGAAAGCTCGGCTTCCACGGCAAGTATATAATTGTAATATGATGCATCCGAAATATCAGGGCGTACCGATGTCCTTGAAGCGGCACATGAAGAAAGGACCAACGCCAGGAAAAGCAAAAAACAGTTTTTCATCTAAATATTATGTCATAAAGGGAAAGTATTAACAATCATCGCAACTCCTCTCTTCACTGCCCGATCCATCTGATTTTATTTAATATCATAGTTGCCAAACCCATGGATTTAATGCTAATTTATCTTGATATAAAGCTGAGTCGAATATATGAAATTTTAATTTCATATATTCAAACGAAACTAATACAAAAGGTATAAGTCTCATTGAAGCGGATGATACTCACCGCTTAATTCGGCTATATGCCCATGGTATAAATGAAAGATTTATTTAGAAAATTCAGCAAAACCGGCGTCCTTGTAATTGGAGACCTTATGGTCGACCAGTACATCTGGGGCAAAGTCAAAAGGATATCCCCTGAGGCCCCGGTGCCTGTAGTAGAGGTAACCAAAGAAGACCTGCTTTTAGGAGGCGCAGCAAATGTAGCGCATAATATACAGTCCCTCGGAGGCAAGGTATTTATTGCGGGCACCATAGGCAGTGACAACACTGGAAAGCTGCTCACAAACAAGCTGATAGAAAAAGGCTTTAATACTGACGGGATAATCATCGACGGTGAGAGGTCCACCACTGTAAAGACGAGGGTAATAGCGCACAGCCAGCAGGTAGTGCGTTTTGACAGGGAGGTCAAATCAGATATCAGCAGGTTCACCTCATCACTACTTCTCGAATATGTCGCATCATGTTTGCCCCATATAAAAGGCATCATCATCTCGGATTACTGCAAGGGCCTGATAACAAAATCTCTTGTCAAGAAGATCATCGATATAACAAAGTCAAAGGTGTTTATTGCGACCGATCCAAAGATTGGCCACTTTAACTATTACAAGAACCTGAGTCTCCTGACCCCGAATCTAAATGAAGCATCATTCGGATCGGGAATCGACATTAAAGATGAAGAAACACTTATAGCCGCAGGCAAAGAACTGATCACAAAGCTTAATTGTGGATCACTGATCATAACCAGAGGTGACGAGGGAATGACCATATTTGAAAAGAACAACCATATCACGCATATACCAACCTGCGCAAGGGAAGTATATGATGTTAGCGGGGCCGGTGACACTGTTATCGCCACCCTGACGCTCTGCCATTCGGCGGGCCTCTCCCTGAAGGAGTCTGCAGTCGTCGCAAACCACGCGGCAGGGATCGTCGTCGGTAAAATGGGTACGGCTGTCACAAATCAGCAAGAGATTCTGAAGAGCATGAAAGAATGCAAACCGCGTGATAAGATCGTCACTGGGAAATATTAATCAATTATAGTTGGGGGTAATGTTTTAAGATGACAGCTGCCGGAGGATCTAAGCAAAAAGAGTACAACTTATTAAGGGGAATAAGCCATCAGGGCACGATTGCCGCTGTTCAAAAAATACTGCGTAAGGGCGAAGATATGGCCAATGCGGAGTTTGGTGAAGGCATCACCAATTATTCCAATACCCATGCTAAATTCCCGGGAGTCACTCCCTTCGTAGATCACCTCGCCAGGAAACATGGAACAGACAGTGACAGGATATATATACTTGACGGCGGAATGCAGGCCAACACAATGGTATTCAACGCACTGGGAACTCAAAGGCCGATCCTTGTGGACGAACTCCTTTATGACCGCTGCCTGGACACGCTCATTCTTCTTGGGGCCACAGTCATCGGCGTCCCAATGAACGAAAAGGGTACGGACACGAAAGCCCTTGAAGAACTCATCAAAAAATATGATCCTTCCTGTTTCTGGAGGAACATCCGGTATAACAACCCAACTGGAATGAAGATCAATATGGACAATGTATATGAAACAGCAGAGATCTGTAATGCGCATGGCGTTGTCCATCACCTTGACGATGCGTATGAAAGCTGCGGCATAGGCATAGACAATGCAGATGATGAAGGGCCGCTGGATCTCTCACACCCTTCTATGAAAAAGGCCGTCCTTGTTCGGATGACCACAAAAGAGTTCAGCCCGTCTGAAAAGATATCATGGATCGCCTGCGGTCCGGAAGCGGAGATATCGAAGAGGATAATAAACTTCGCTACATCTTCCCGTCTAAACAGCCATTACAGGCTCCAGGCCGCATTTTATATGTTAATGATGAATGGAGATTACAAAAAACACCTCACATGGGTCAACAATGAGTTCTACCAGCCCCGGGGTGCCAGCCTGAACAAAGGACTGGACGAATTCTTCAACGGATTCATTTATAACAAAATGCTGGACGCGAGTTTCTTTACAACGCTCTGGCTCAAGGACGCAAGCCTGGACCAGGGGAAAAATATCGTTTCGACAGCTGCTGATATGGGTGTAAAAGTAACTTCAGGCATTCCAGCTATCGCTCCTGTTGACGCAGAAAACCAGCCTGAAACAGTTGACGCTAACGGATATGTTGTAGGGATATCACCGACATCCAGGCACTCCATTCCTGTTCTAGAAAAGATGAAAGGTTACCCTGTCCGGTTGGCGCCAAATGCATGTCCCGGTCTGACTGACCCTTACAAGGCATTGAAGATACTGCGCAATGCCTACGACAAAGTGATGGGAAAATAATAAAGTTCTATTTATAAGGTATTATATTTAAATAGAAATCGTTGTTAAGGAGATGCCTTGCTGAAGCAAATGAAGATAGAAGGCCTGCTGTTCGATCCGAGAAGTAATATGTACATACTGCTTCTCAAAGAGATCAAAGGCAATAGCACCCTTCCTATCTGGATAGGCAAACCCGAAGCCGACTCCATAGCCCTTGCCCTCGGGAAAATCGTTACACCACGCCCATTGACACATGACCTGATCAAAAATGTTATTCACGGCGTTAACATGAAGGTCACAAAGATCGTTATCAAGGAAATTGTCGACAACACTTATTACGCCGGTATATATATAGATAAGGGCGACGGGAACGAGGTTCCGATCGACTCAAGACCGAGCGACGCGATCGCGGTAGCGATCAGGATAAACGCCCCGATATTTGTGAACGAAAGCGTTATAGAACATAAGAACAACGATGAACTGGAAGACTGGCTGAAGAAACTAAAACCTGAAGATTTCGGGAATATTATGTAGCTGGCTACAGGACAAATGTGCAGACAAGAACAGAAGGCATAGTCCTTAGATCACAAAAATACGGTGAAGCTGACCTTATCGTAACCTACCTAACCTCAGACAAGGGGATAATCAGGGCATTCGCCAAAAGCCCGAGAAAAACAAAAAGCAGATTCGGAAGCAGCCTCGAACCTCTTACACACACAAGGATATCCCTCTGGGGAAAAGAACACTCCTCGATGCCGAAGATCACACAATCAGACATCATCAACTCCTTTCACCAGATAAGGGAGAATTACAATGACTTTGTAAGCCTCTCCAAACTCAGTGAAATAGTGCTCTCCCTGACGCCTGCTGAAATTCCGAGCAAACAGATATTCTCTTTCTTTCTGAATATCCTACACTTCATAACATCTTCAGAAGAGGACCAGAAAGATGCGCAGCACCTTATCGCGATGGTCCGCCTGCTCGCAACAATAGGATATGCTCCGAGATTAAGCGGATGCGGAAAATGCGGTGCGGAGGAAAGCTATGACTTCTATCCCGATTCAGGGACAACACTCTGCGCCAAGTGCGCATCAACCCCTCTCAGCCCGGCAAAACCTTTTATAAGGATCAATAACAAGGTCATACATTTCTACACACACAGCATAGAATGGCCCATAAACAAGTCCAACCGTCTCAAACCGAATGACCAGACACTGCTGGAACTTTCGGGAGTACTTGACAGGCATCTCTCGCATCTTCTGTCCAAAAAACTACGTTCATCGGAGTTCATCGCAGGGGCCTGCCAATAACCTCCCCCTACCCCCTCCTTGTTAATGAGGGGATTTTAATTCTCCCCTTTACAAGGGGAGACACAGAGGGGTAATGATGAAAACCTCCTCTACCACTTAAGGAACTTTTTTATATACACCGGGATATATATAAGGAACGCTGCCAGGAGAGCCAGTGTGACAGCGGTCGAGTCCAGCGGAGAGTTAAACGTTAAATACTCCGCTATTTCTTTTTTGAAAACTATGAAGGGGATAAACATTCCTCATATAACTACAGGTACCGTCTTGTTTTTGTATGACATGATCATTAGGTCCCTCGCCGTATACATGGCAATCAAAAAATAGACCGCGAGCAGATGTTTGAGATCCGCACCGCAAATATATACGCCGCTATACACAAGCATAACTATTACCGGGATATGTACCAGAGAATTCGGAAGATTGTAAGCGGTTGATGAAGAGACCCCGAATAAAGGTTTTTTCAAATAGCAGATAAATTTATTGTCAGTATCTAAAAAAGACATCTGACATTATATATTTTTTGGACACAAAAGATAAATCCCTTTGCGTCTGGCAAGGATGCCCAATGCCGAGAAATGTTTGAAAAACTTTCATATTTCTTATGCATGTATCAACACAGGGCACAACGCTCTCCGGCGACTTCCTGATTTTCAGCCATTCTGGTACTTTGGAAGCGTAAACTTGAATGTACTTCCTTTACCATGAATACTTTCAACCCATATCTTCCCGCCGTTTGACTCTACTATTGTTTTTACAATCGACAATCCAAGCCCGGAGCCTCTTGAATCCCTGCTAACCCGATAAAATGCATCAAATATATGCTGAACAAGTTTATCGGGGATGCCGATGCCTGTATCTGTTATCTGAATAAGCATATCTTTATCTCCATCTCCGAGATTTACTGTAACTGTTCCGCCGGGATCCGTATACTTAATTGCATTGTCCAGAAGATTTGCAATGGCCCTCTCTATTTGTATGGCATCGGCATTGACTACAGCTATAATATCCTCAGGAGCTTCGAATATTACTTTTATATTTTTCTTTTCCGTCTCAATTCGTACAGCTTCAACATGTTCTTTTATAGCTGCCTCTATATTGAAAGGAAGAGGGTCAGTCTTGTATTCCTTTGACTTAATCCTTGAGAATTCAAGGAAGTTAGATATAAATCGCTCTAATTTACTGAGTTGCCCCCACACTAATCCCACGTAGTCAGCCTGCTTTTCCGTAAGTACGCCAGCCTTGTTAGAAAGCAGTCTCGATAAAAAACCTTCTGAAATTATTATGGGGTTTTTCATGTCATGGGCAAACATGGAAAGAATGTTCTTTCGCTCACTTTCCATTTTTTTTGATTCAGTTATATCCACAGCCGTCTCATAACGTACCCATTTTCCGTCAGGCCATTTTATTGCGCGGTCAATGCACCTGTACCATCGTTGATTTGATTTATTCTGATATTCCCAAACATAAGGCTTCCCAGTGTTTTCGCCAAAAATATATTTATTGGTGCAGAAATCACAGGGCATTTCCATACCTTGCAATATTTCGTAACACTTTTTGCCAACAATATCCGACCCAAACAGATTAGTGATAGCGTTGTTAACATAAAGGACTTCATAAGATTCAGGATTACTTATATAAATTAGATCATCAGTGGTGTCAAGAATAGACAAGAATTGACCGCGTTCAAACTCAAGGGCTTTATGCTGTCTTGATAGTTTTAATAAAATATAAACAACAATTAAAAAGATACCCAGTTTCTCAACCATACTCCACAGAGGGATAAGCATATGAGGATAGGGATATCTTGCTATAGCGTCAGTCAAAAGCCATGCTGCACTGCTTGCTACAGACAATAAAATTCCGGGCCACCTGCCGGCAAACCAGGTAACAAAAATAACCGGGACCAAATACAATAATAAGGACGAAAATTCAGGGCCCGTCCAGTAATCAATAACCCATATCAAAACGAGCAATGCAAATCCCGATGCTGTTAAGAACGCTCTGGATCGTTTATTTAATGTTTCTATTAAGTTCATGACATCCTCAAATGGGAAATCGGGTGTTTGCCACTGTTGAATGTTTCATTGCCGTCAGCAGTCCCCTGCTCCGCAGCATATTATAAACCCCTACTTTAACAAAGTCGTTCACTACAAACCATACCAGAGCATATCCCCACACCAGTAAGGCGTATTTCCAGCCTATCGGCGCTATAAACCAGCCATAGACTGCAAAAAGTGTTGCCACAACTTTCGTGGCAATCGCAGCCCAGAACAGTATGGGAGAAGGATAAGGTTTTTGCCAGAATCGGTTTTCTGTCCGCGTGATGAATATAGTCAGATGTCCGGCCACTGCCAGCTTTAAGAAGATAAAGCTCTGGACAACAGATGCGGAAAGCCGCATATATTCTTCGGCAATATAAAAGATTCCAAAACTTGCGACAACACCCAGAATCCCGAGAACAGTGGAAATCGTCATCACCTCCGTCATATTCCAACGGACGGGTTTCTCATTCACCTTTGTGTTGTCATAGGCAATTGCCAGTATCGGTATGTCATTGAGAAAAGCCAGGATGATAATCATGATAGCAGTGACAGGATAGAAATTGAAAATAACAATCGACGCGGTCATGAAGAGGATCACCCTGATTGTCTCGGCTATTCGGTAGATGCTGTAACTCTTCATCCGTTCGAAGGTAATCCTCGCCCCCTTTATGGCATCGACAATAACGGACAGTCCCGGGGCCAGTAAAACAAGGTCAGCAGCAGCCCTTGCCGCATCCGTCGCCCCTGAAACCGCAATGCCTGCATCCGCTTTTTTGAGGGCCGGCGCATCATTCACCCCGTCTCCTGTCATGCCAACGATATGTTCGGCTTTCTGGAGCTTATCGACGATGAGGTATTTGTCTTCCGGAAATACCTGGGCAAATCCGTTGGCATTTTCTATCACCTCGATAATTTCGGATTCATGCTGTTTGACATACCCAACCGGCAGCGGGATGTTCGCAAACTCCTTTTCAATTTCTTTTACCACAGCCTTTGCGAATTTTTGCTCATCCTCTTCAGATATTCCAGGGGACATTGTTTTATATACAACCCCTGCGACGATCTTCCCAAGGAGCACAAGCTCTCTCGTGCTTGAACCCTTGAGTTCCCTTGCATTTGAAATGTTTTCGCCGATTCCCAGGATATTCGCTATGTATTTCCCGATGGCAATATTGTCTCCCGTGACCATCTTAACATTCAGTCCGAGTTTTACCGCTTCCTCTATGGTTGTCTTTGAGTCTTCCCTCGGCGGATCGAAAAGGGGAATCAGTCCTATATAGTCAAAATGTTTATCCTCCGGTTTTTTCCGGGCAACGCCTATCGTCCTGAATCCCTCTTCTGCAAAGCCTTCTACCCTGCCTAAGGCTTCCTGTTGATCTATTTCCTCCCCGCAGAGTTCCAGTATTACCTGTGGCGCTCCCTTGGTGACCAGAAAGGTTTCATCCCCTGACGTCACAGTCGCTTCCGTCCTTTTGCTCACCGGATCAAATGGGACAAATTTTATCTGTTGATAATGTGTTAACTCATCCATTCCTCCTGTTTTTTGTAAATACTCAAACACGGGAATTTCTATCGGGTCTTTATTCTCCTCCTTTGATGAAAGGGCGGCAAAGAGCATCAATTCCTTAACGCTATGGCCGCCAAAAGTCACAGGATCCGAGACGGTCATCCTGTTTTGGGTCAATGTCCCGGTCTTGTCGGAACAGAGGATGTCTACGCCTGCGAGTTCTTCTATGGAAACAAGGCGTCTTACGATCGCCTGTTTCTTTGCAAGGTTCATTGCCCCTACGGCCATGGTCACAGACAGGACCGCCGGCAGTGCAACGGGTATTGCGGCAATGGTCAGGACAAGGGTGAACCTCAGTATCTCCAGCATGTTTTCATGCCTGAACAGGGCGCTGATCAGGATAATTGCCGCCAGGAATACGGTGATGAGAATCAGGTAATTTCCGATATGGACAACAGCCTTCTGGAAGTGGCTCTTCTCTTCTTTCTGGGCCTTTACGACAAGTGCAACGGTCTTACCGAAAAAGGTATTTAAAGCCGTATTAGTGACCACTGTGAGCATCTCTCCCTGTTTTACTATGGAATTAGAATATGCGACATCCCCGACTTTCTTGCTCACCGGCAGTGATTCTCCTGTCAGCGCTGATTGGTCGGACAGGATAAAATCCCCGTCAATGAGTTTTACGTCTGCAGGTACGAGATCGCCTATTTTTATCTTGATAATGTCTCCGGGGACCAAATCCGCGGCATCTACAATCTGAAATTTTCCATCCCGGAAAACCATGGCATTTTTCGCCAGCTTCTCTTTTAGCACTCTTAATGCATTGAGGGCTTTTGACTCTTGCCAGAAATCAATAAATGCATTTGTGATAAGCAGTATCATTATTATTATAAAGTCGTCCCATCGGCGGACCACAGCGGAAAGCAGGGCAGCAACTTCTATCATCCCCGGTATCGGTCCCCAGAACCTCCTGAAGACCCTGTGGAATATGGTCTCCTCTTTTTCCGGAATGTCGTTATGACCGTATTCTTCTAATCTTTTCCTGACTTCCTCTGATGTAAGCCCCTTCTCTTTGTCAGTCTTTAGTCTTTTTAGTGTTTCTTCAACTGAAATATTTTTATATTCATCTGTGGACTTTTGCATTATAATTTTCTCCCTTCACTAATCAAAAGTAATTTCATTAACTCAGTCAAGTGTCTCCCTGTATCTCTTTATTGCTATCACAAGAGCAAGTATCATA
>BDTS01000091.1 GCA_002897915.1 bacterium BMS3Bbin09
TTTCCGTCATTCTTGTTCAACGACAGGTGTTGTCCTGCCAGGGATGTCAGATTGAAATCCGGCGCTGCTTTACCGGCAGGTATGTTTATGGCGTATGAAACAGGACTAAAAAAGATTAAAAATACAAGAGCGAGTGCTGTGATGATCATTCGTTGATCTCCTTTTTGATTCTATCGTATTTCTTAAGTTTATGACAACCAGGAGTACAACTGCCGCCAGTTTCAGTCTTTTTATAGTTAACAGGTAATTCCCACGCACCGAAAGGCACTGCTTCCCTGATGTGTTTAGGGAAATTACTTGCATGTGTCTCATGGCATGCACGGCAGGTCCTGCCTTTTATAGGCTTGTTCACATGTTTGAAATGCAGGTTCATGTTTCCGTTCCTGAAGTTCGTAAGCTTGGTAGTTTCAGGATTCAGGACAATGCTTTTTTCATGACAGCTGAAACAAAGATTGTAATTATCAGGGCTGAAGGATTTGTAGAACGTGGCAGGATACGGGTACCTCAATATCCTGAAGTTAGTGGAACCATGCGGGTTGTGACAGCCCGAGCAGTCCTTCTGCTTTATGGGACCGTGGTGGTTGCTATTTTCTGCCAGCCATTTTTTCATGTTAATAATGGATTTGCCGTCAAGTTGTTTATACTCTCTGTCATGACAGCTCAGGCAGAGGTCCATAGGCTCCATTAACAGATTCTTTGCTATATTGGAGTTATGAACGTCATGGCAGTTAAGGCACGATTTTTTTATTTTAAGCGCCCCGTGTTTGACAGTAGCGGCAGCAATCTGCTTCTTCTTCTCATCATGGCAATTGAGGCAAAGCTCAGGCACCTCGAAATTGAGCATAAACTGCTTTGGGGCAGAATGCGGATTGTGGCATTTTGTGCAGTCCTCAGATACGGGTTTATGAACGTATTCGGAATTATTAATAGCCTCAGCCTTGTCTACGTGGCACATAAAGCAAAGGGCGGGCCCCTGCGCCCTCAGGTTCTTCTCATAATCCGCTGTATGCGGGTCATGGCAGACAACGCAGCCGCCTACGGCAGCGGGGCCGTGGACGAATTTATCCGCGACAAGTTCCTCATCATGACATTCAAAGCATAAGTCCCCGCCTTTTTTCAAAAGCTGGAATTTGTACGGCGATCCATGCGGACTGTGGCACGCAATACACTCACCCTCTTCTACAGGAGTGTGCGTGAACTTCTTTTTAGGAAAAGGGTCATGACATTCAAAACATTTGGACTGTACATTGTCGATCTTCGCAAATTTATTTTTCTTGGGATTGGCTGCATGCTTCGGAGACTCTCCATGACACACGATACACTCATCAGCGGCCACCGGGCCGTGAACGTATTTAACTTCTTTCATTGTCGCATGGCACTTGGATGTTATACATGTAACCTTTTCTTTAGGAGCTTCCTCTTGGGCAGCTATGCTATTTCCGTAAAAACCAGAAACAATAAGAGCAGTAAATGCAGCAATCAACAATAGAATATCTGTCTTCTTCATTAATCCTCCAGTAATTTATAATAACTTGTATATCGATAAATACCAATAATATACTTATTTAGCCTTATTTTTCAAGCGTTCCTGCGAAAAAACCTATTTAATTTATCGAAAAACCGGCAGGAATAATGGGGGAAATGTTCAACTTATTATAATTCCCGCATAACCGACAACATATCCATAGTCACCGCTTGTCTCCCCTGAAGTCATATACTTTACAAGCCGGGACTCTTTTGCGCCGAGCTTTCTGGCAGCATAAAGCATGGTTGCTACCGGAATTGTTCCGCACATACTAATATTCTCATTGATCACAGCTGCATAAAGACCTTCCGGATCCATATCGAGGATCCTTTTAATTGCCATATTGTCCTTGCGGCGGGCCGTGGTGTCGGTTTCGTAGTGGCTCATATCAGAGCTGGCGGCTATCAGTACAGAGTGTTCAGTTCCTTTTATAACGTCCGCAATCGCCTCTCCAACTTCTCTGCATACATCGAGTGAATCGGTCATCATTGTAATAGGAACTATCATGGTATCCCCTGAAAAATGGAGGATAAATGGCAGTTGGACCTCAAGCGAGTGCTCTGTGGTATGTGCGGCAGTATCTTCTTGAATGAGGCCGGTCTTTTCCTTCAGCCTTTCTGCGATCTCTTCGTTTATATTCAGCGCACCTGTCGGCATCTGCCATGAGCCTGATGACATTATGGAAACAGGCCTGCCAAGGCCGGTATGGTTGGGACCGATCAGTATAATGGTATGGGGCATCCTGATCTTTGAATAGACCTCCCCAGCTACCCCACCTGAATAGATGAGTCCCGCATGAGGTGCGACGATGCCTATAGCCTCTTCCTTTTTGGCATCCGGCGTTATGAAACTGTCAACTTGTCTGGAGAGATCCGGGGAAGAAGCTGGATAAAATTGACCGGCTACAGCTGGTTTCCTTTTCATTAATAAACTCAGACCTAATATACATCTTTGGCAGTATAGTTCTTGAACTTGGTATATTTATCGAGAAACGAAAGCTTTATCCTTTTTGTCGGGCCGTTTCTTTGTTTGGCTATATTAAGTTCAGCCATACCTGGTTCCGCATCTTTTACATCAGAATAATATTCGCCCCTGTACAGAAACAGTATGATGTCCGCGTCCTGCTCTATTGCACCGGATTCTCTCAGATCAGCAATAAGCGGGCGTTTATCTCCACCCCTCATCTCGCAACTCCTGTTGAGCTGGCTGATAACTATAATAGGCACAGAAAGGTCCTTTGCAAGCGCCTTCAGAGACCTGGATATTTCAGAGATAACCTGCTCTCTTGAGGTATTAGAATTGGCGCCGCTCATGAGCTGCAGATAGTCGATCACAATAAGGCTAAGACCATGTTCCGATTTCAGCCTTCTGGACTTGGCCCTTATTTCAAGCACTGTATTGAATGAGTCATCTATGTAGATCGGCACGTCTGCAAGCCTTCCGGCTGAGTTAACCAATTTTCTATAGTCTTCTTTACTGTGATAACCGGAACGCACGGCCTTTGAATCAACTTCAGCCTCTGAACATATCATCCTCAGTACAAGCTGTTCCTTTGTCATTTCAAGGCTGAAAATAGCGATGGGCCTCTTTTCAGAAATGGCAGCGTTGGTGACAACATTAAGACAGAAAGCGGTCTTTCCCATACCGGGCCGCGCGCCTACGACAATGAGATCGCCCGGATGCAGCCCTGTCGTTGCCTCGTCAAGGTCCATAAACCCGGTCGGAAGTCCTGTGATAAGCTCTTTTTTGTTATAGAGCTTGTCAACCATCTCGATAGTATCCTTCAGGACATCCTTGACATGGACGTATGACTGCTTGACCATTTTTTCCGAGATACTGAATATTTTTGACTCAGCCTGGTCCAATACCTCGTTGACGTTCTGTTCAGTGTCGTAACTCGTTGTTATGATCTCGGTCGCTGTTGTGATGAGGCTCCTGAGAGTGGCTTTTTCTTTTACTATCTGTGAGTAATGTTTTATGTTTGCGGCTGTGGGCACCATGCTCGCGACATTGCTCAGATATGATGCACCGCCGACTTTCTCGAGTTTTTCTTTTTTGCTAAGCTGCTCTGTAAGCGTTATGAGATCGATAGGCTCGCTCTTTCCATACAGATCGAGCATAGCAATGAAGATCTGTTTGTGGGCCTCTTTATAAAAGTCATTGGGGGTCAGATTCTCGATAGCAGGAGATATTGCTTCATTATCGAGAAGGATCGCGCCGAGTACCGACTGCTCCGCTTCTATATTTTGTGGAGGCAGACGGTCATGATCTGACATATGTCTTTGGGGACTGCTGGCATAACCCTTTTCATGACTGACAGGTTCAAGCAATAGAATGCTCCTATGCTTCTGTTGGTTCTGACAGATCTACTTTAGTTTCTTCCTCTGATGCGTTCACTTCTTCAGCTTTTACTTCCTCTTCTTTCACTTCCTTTGCAGCTTCAGGAACTGCGATAGCTTCTGAACTCTTAACCTCTAACTTTACGGTAGCAATAACATCCTGACGCACTCTTACAGATATCTCATATTCGCCTAAACGCTTTATGGGTTCCTGAAGATTTATTTTGCGTTTATCTATCTCTATGCCCTGTGCGGCAATGGCCTCGGCAATATCCTTTGATGTTACGGAACCAAAGAGTTTTCCTTCTTCACCGCTCTTCACTTCGATGCTTATGCTAATGGCGGATATCTTTTCGGAGAGTTCTTCGCCCTCCATCTTTGCTTTCTTGATCTTGGACTGAAGCAGCTTCTTCTGGTGTTCGAGTTGTTTTATGTTCTTCGTGTTTGCCTCGACCGCAAGATCTCTGGGAATAAGGTAGTTCCTTCCATACCCGTTCTTGACTTCTACAACATTTCCCATATCGCCGAGATTGTCAACATCTTCTTTAAGTATTACTTTCATTGTTACTCTCCTGTAATGTATGTTTTGATCTGATTTTTCGAGTGATAGCGTTTTACGGCCCTTGATCGACTTGTTTTCAGACAAAAAGTCTAACAGTATCAGCGGGTTATTGTCAATCGTCCGGAAATATCTTCCCGGGATTCAAAATACCATTGGGATCGAAAATATTCTTTATTGACTTCATGATACTGATACTCGTCTCTGAAAGCTCCATTCCTATGTACTGCTTCTTTGTGAGTCCTACCCCGTGTTCACCAGAAATTGTGCCGCCCATATCCAGGGTAGATCTAAATATATCTTTCAGGGCATCATTGGCCCTCTGATACTCGTCTTTATTCTTTTTGTCAGTCATTATGTTCACATGGATGTTCCCGTCTCCGGCATGCCCGAAACTTGCTATTAAGAGCCCGTACTTTTCCGAAATATTCCTGAGGGACCTTAACATCCCGGGGATATTCCCGCGTGGCACGACAATGTCCTCATTTATCTTTGTGGGTTTCAGATAATAAAGCGCCGGTGATATGGCCCGCCTGGCCTCCCATAGCCTCTGTTTGGAGAACATATCATCAGCAACACTGATCCTGCCGTTAAAAGAAGAACATAACGAAGCGATCTTTTCCGCATCTCTCGAAACAACAGAATGAGGGCCGTCAACCTCTATCAATAAAAGCGCTTCCGAGTCGAGCGGCAGACCGAATGTCCTGTAATTCTCGACCGCACTGATCGATTCATGGTCCATGAATTCCAGGGTCCTCGGAATAATTGATGAAGAGGTAATGGCAGAAATGGCCTGCGCGGCATCGTCGAGAACCGAAAATGTGCAGAGGAGTGTTGCTATCTCTTCCGGCAGCGGCAGCGCCTTAAGGAATATCTTTGTTATGATCCCGAGTGTGCCCTCTGAACCGACCATGAGCCTTGTCAGATCGTATCCAACGACACCTTTATATGTGATACCTCCGGTATTCAGCACTCTTCCGTCCGGAAGTACGGTCTCGAGCCCGAGGACATAGTCTTTTGTAACACCGTATTTTACTGCCCTTGGTCCGCCCGCGTTCTCCGCAACGTTCCCGCCTAAAGTGCAGAATTTCATACTCGCTGGATCAGGCGGATAGAAGAGGTTCTTCTCTTCAAGCATATCCTGAAGATGCTGGTTTATCACACCAGGTTCCACAGCCGCGATCATGTTCTTGTGGTCAATATCAATTATCCTGTTCATCCCCTCAAAGGAGAGGACAACGGTATTTTTCATCGGCACTGCACCGCCTGTCATCCCGGTGCCGCCGCCTCTCGGGACAAGACGCGTGCCGGTCTCAAATGCGAGCGAAGCGATCTCAGATACTTCCGTGGTGCTGGAAGGACGGATAACAGCGGATGGGACACCCTCGGTTGATGAGGCATCAAAACCGTAACAGAAGATATCCTCCTTGTCCGTAAAGACCTTTCCTGGAAGCTGTTTTTCTATCTTTTTTATGAACTTGTCAGTTGACATGGGATTTATACCCTCTGGGTATGGAATTACAAATTTCACTATTCAACTCAGCTTTAATTATAACAGTCTTCGGTAAAGAAATTAATATGCTCACGTGGAGAATACAAGATTGCTCAGAAAGGATACCTTGTATAAAAACCGGTTAGACCGCTGCCTCAGCCTCTGACAGATGCATGGAAATAACCTTTGAAGAGCCGGGTTCTTCCATGGTAATTCCGTACAGGTAGTCGGCAGCTTCCATTGTCCGCCTGTTATGAGTGATCGTAATGAACTGGATCTTCTCAGAGAGTTTTTTGACCAGATCAATAAATCTGTCAGTGTTCGATTCGTCGAGCGGGGCGTCAACCTCGTCAAGCAGGCACATCGGGGTCGGCTTTATCATAAATCCCGCGAAAAGGAGCGCGATAGCGGTCAGAGCCTTCTCGCCGCCCGAGAGCAGCATTATGTTCTGAAGCCTCTTGCCCGGAGGCTGGGCCACGATATCTATCCCCGCATCAAGGATGCCTCCCTCAGTTAGCTGGAGTTCCGCCTTTCCCTTGCCGAACAGGATCGTGAATACTTCCTTGAATTTCTCGTTCAGGGCCTCAAAGGCTTCTTCGAGCCTCTTCTTCGATGTCATGTTGATCTTGCGTATGGTATCCTCTAACGCGTCGATAGAGTTCAGAAGGTCGTCACGCTGATTTGTCAAAAACTCATATCTCGTTTTAAGCTCTTCATACTCATTGAGTGTGCCCATGCTTACGGGTCCGATACTCTGCATCTTGTCCTTTAACAAAGGAAGCTTCTCTTCCTCTTCGGCACTTACTGAATCTTCGACCTCAAGTGTTTCTATCTCAACGGAATATGTTTTATGTATATCTTCCTTTAGGTATGTGACTTTCATTGATTGTTCCATCTTCTTCATCTCAACATGCCCCAGTTCTGTCCTTATTGTCTCAAGTTCCGAGGCCATGGTCTTTTGCCGTTTCTCCATGATCTCAAGCTCTGCCTTCTTTGCCTCGAGTATTTCGTTGAGCTTCGAGGCCTCGGCCTGGAGCTCTCCGGCGGCAAATATCTTTATCTTAAGCGCCTCCTGATTATCAACAACCTCCTGCTCCTTACGCGCGATTGCTTCCTGTATATTTGTGCGTTCAGCTGACATCTCACCTTTTTTAGTTTCTATGTCAGCGATCATCCTGTTTAGCCTTTCGATCTCCCTGTTCGTAGCAGACAGCTTCTCTCTCATGGATGTCAGCTCAAGCGTGATCCCGGTAAGCGCGGTGCGCATCAATTCACGGGCTATTTTTCCGGAAGATATTTTACTCTGTACAGATGATATTTCTTCTTCGATCTTCAGCTTTTCTTTCTCAGACAGTGCGCACTGTTTATTTTTCTCTTCAAAGGCTGCGGTCAAATTTTCTTTTTCCTTTGTGTCGTCGGTAATCTCGATGGTTATGAACTCATGTTTCTTCTTGAGCCTCTCGTTCTCTTCTTTTATCGCGGAGAGTTTTACATTCATCTCATGGGAATATTTTTCCTTGCCGGATATTACCCCGTCGATCGAGATAATATCGTTCTCAAGTGTGATGATCTCATCCTTTGAGGAAGCAACAAGTTTTTCGAGTCCTGCTATTTTTGTTCTCTTTTCGGAGATCTCAATATCTATACCTTTGATCAAACGCTTTATCTTAAGAACTCCTTTACCGCTGCCTCCGAAAACCATACCGGACGGCTCAAGCACCTCTCCGTCAAGAGTAACAAGATATAAGGCCTTTCCATTATCACCGGAGTGTTTTGTCCATAGGGAAAATGCTGAATCAAGGTTATCGACAAGGTATACGTCATTCAGAAGTGATGATGCGATCTCACTGAACCCTTCTTTTGCAGTAATGAATTTAGCGGCCTCTCCAATAATTCCGCTGCCGTTGATCCCGGATGATACGGGAGTTACATTTCTGGAGAGATTTGCAGTTATGAATCCGCTCCTTTTCGTCTTCTGCTCCTTTATCATCTTCAGGGCCCTTGTTATTTCGCCCTGGTTCTCTACAACAGCAGCGCCGAGCTTATCACCGAGTATCGCTTCTATGGCAGTCTCATACTCTGCCGGTGCATCAAATATATCGGAAACCTGACACTTCATTTTAATGCTTTCATCAACAGAACTCCTCTGGCTCTGTTCCAGTTCCTTCAGCGATTCGAGCCTTGAGTTCATTCCTGCGAGACCTTCTCTCTCGCTGTAAAGGGACTGCTCGTTCCCGGAGAGATCGTTCTTCCTGTCTTTTAACCTGTTGGCAAGGTCCTCCTTCCTGTTACGGGAGTCCTGAAGTTCGGATTCAAACCTGAGCAGTTCATTCACGGTCTGTTCGATCGTAGTGTCCAGCGAGGTAAGATTGTTTTTAAGTGTATTAATATCATCCGAACTCTTGTCTGTCTTGCGGCTCAGGTTCTCTATATTCAGACTGATATGGCTTATTTCGTTCTTTATACCGCTTATTTCCTCAGCCTTGCTGAATAGATCTTTTCGTTGGGCTTCAAGGCCCTCTTCGAACTCAACGATACCCTTCTCAGCTTCGGCAAAGGTTACGCTCTTCTCATTGATCGTATTTTCCAGAACAATAAATTCTCCCTGCATCCCGGCCCTGCTCTCCTCGATCTCTTTAATGGAATCCGCGGCCGTATCTTTTTCTATAGTGAGGTTATTGTCCTGCTTGATAAGGTCATTGAACCTCTCCCTAAGGTTGTCACAATCACTCTTGAGCAGGGCTATCTTGCCCTCGTCCTCAGTGGTTTCTCTTTCAAGGGAATATAGGTTCAGCCTTATCTCCCCAAGCTGTTTGTCATGATCGACACAGAGGCGTTTCTTTTCCTCGATCAAAGCCTCCTGTGAATGTACATTGGCAGAGACCTCTGCCTCCCTGGATTTATACGAAACCTCGGACGATGCGAGTACGGCTATTTCTTCCTGAAGCGCCTTGAAGTCCCTTTTCGATATTCTAAGCTCTATGTCCTTGATCTCATCAAAGAGTTTTTTGAACCTTTCGGCCTTTTTCGCGTGCCTGTCAACGGTGTTTATCTGTCTCTTGACCTCCGAGATAATGTCCTGGATCCTCTGAAGGTTTGACTTGGAAGACTCGAGCTTGTTTGTGGCCTCCTGCTTTCTGACCTTGTATTTCATGACACCGGCAACTTCCTCGATAAGGAATCTGCGTTCAATCGGCTTTGAATTAATGATGTCGCCTATTTTTCCCTGTTCAAGGATAGAATAGGCCTTTAGTTCCAGGCCGGTATCCAGGAACATGTTCTTGATGTCCTTAAGTCTGCAGGGGACCTTATTCATCATGTATTCGCTCTCGCCGGATCTGTAAAGGCGGCGCGTTACGGATACTTTCATTGTCTGATCGGCCTCATTGCCCTCGTGGCTGTCCGTACGTGTTTTGATTATATCGCTGAGAATAAGTGTTACCTCTGCCATGCCCTTTGTTTTCTTGGTTGCAGAGCCTGCGAATATGACATCTGACATATTGCTGCCCCTGAGGCTCTTTGCGCTCTGTTCACCGAGTACCCACTTGAAGGCATCCACTATATTGCTCTTGCCGCAGCCGTTAGGGCCGACGATCCCGGTTATTCCAGGATGTAAATTGAAAGTCGTCTTGTCTGCAAAGGACTTAAAACCATTTAGCTCAACTCTCTCAATTCGCATTTTTATCCTCTTATTTAAATGTTTAATATATCTAAATGTTGTGATATGCCACACACATAACAACTATATAGTGTGCTTTTGTTCCTGATAATATATATTATTACAATATTTCTGGCAAGTCTTTTTTTCTGTTTTCAGGGGGCTTTTCGGGCCAACAAAAACAAAAAAAGGAAAGTGATGGAAAACACTCACTTTCCTTTTGATCTATTATCTGAAATCCGCGATGAATAAGCGGATAAATTGCTTACATTAAGATAACTATTTCCTTCTCTGATGCTTGGTACGCTTAAGAAGTTTTCTGTGCTTGTGCTTGCTCATTTTCTTCTTACGCCATTTTTTGACGTTCCCCATTCATTTACCTCCGAGTTATTTGTGTATTGCAAAATCTATGTATACCTTTTAAAAGGGCTTTATTATGCACCGAAAAGATATTTTTTTCAAATGGGGCAAGAAAATAAATTGTTCTTATGCCTTAAAAGTCATAAAATTACCGGCCTGATGCATGAATGCCTCAAGTTGGATCTCGGAGCAATTTGCCTCTGAACCGTCATAAGCAACGCTGAGACATGGAATCCCGGCATCTTCCTTGAATCCCTTAAGAAGAGCGCTCACAATTGTGCCCGGCATACATCCAAAAGGCATGGCGCTGATTATTCCGGACGCCCCCTTTGCTGCAAAGTCTACCGCCTTCCCCATGCTCAGTATGGTCTCCCCCTCAAAGGAGTCAGGAAGGTAAGGCAACGCGTTCCTGAACATTTCTTTTGTTGAAGGTTCTTTTAATGTGCGCAGATAACCTTCGAAAGGCTTTGAGTATTCATGCTCAACATTGTTCTTTATGTGCCTTGTTATAACGGCACTCGAAGTATCCTTAAGATGAGACCTTGAAAATGGATTGTTCTTCAGCTGGATCCATGACTTTCGTATTGCCATGTAGTTGACGTAGTAGAGCCATTCTTCAGCAGGCGCGAGCCATACCTCACCCCCGAGGGCTTCGACCTTCTTGATCACATTCTCATTCGCAAATGCATTGTGCCTCACAAATATCTCGCCTATTATACCGATCAGGGGCCGCTTTTCATTTCTTTTACGTATCGCCGAAAATGACCTTCGTATCTCGTTCAGGAGTGCAGGTATGTCGGAGCTTTTGTCCTGGAGCAGGTCATAGACTTTAAAAAGATATTCATAATAAAGGCCCTCAGTATCGCCCTTATGAACTTCATACGGCCTTGTCTCATGGAGGCATTTCATAAGGAGGTCTATAGCAACGATCCCCCTCCATGCCTGTTTCGTGAAATCATTCCCGACTATGCCCAGCTCTGTGTAGAAAGACCCGTCCTGATTCGGTGAATATATTGGAACATGGGAGAGTCCCATATCATTAAGGACGAGCCGCTGCAGTATATTGTACTGTCCGAACCGGCACGGACCGGTACCCGAAGGCATAAAGAATACCGAGTTTTTATGATCGAAATCGTTCGAAAGGGTCTTTTTTACCATATCCCCTGTTGTTATGGCGCATGGATAGCACTCCTTGCCGGAGACATGGCGTCTCCCGATCTTTAAGGACCCCATGGACGGGGCATCCATCACCTCTGCGTTTAGGCCGCACATCCTGAATGCCGCGGCGAGCCCGAACGCATGGTCGGACATCCTGGGCAGATATACTGTCTTGCCAGTCGTCCCTTTATTGATCGAGATGATATTCAGGGTCTCAAATTTATTTACAGGTATATCATCTCTGCCGCTTATGCTATCGAGGAACGCCTCGCACCTGGTTATCACTCCCGCATCAGCACTGTGCTCATCTATCTCTATCTGGAGAAAGGGCTTACCGGCCATTCTCTCGTTAAAGTACCTGTGAATGAACGAGTCCGGACCACAGGAAAAGTTCCCAATATACAGGGCAAACAGTTTCGGATTAGCCTTTATTATTTCCGCGGACTTCAGTATATTCTGTCCGGATCTCCAGTACATGTTCGGCCATTTGCCGGATATATCGATGGAATCAACAGGAAGAAAGTCCTGGGGAATGGAAAAGACGCCGAGGGCCGATAGTTTCTTCGGGATCTCAAGATTAATGCCCGGATCGAAGGCATTGTATGAACGTCCGACAATTACAATCGTCCTTTCATTGATCTTCCCGATCACATCTTTCCCCCGTTCATTAATTGCAGTATTGAACTCCTTTTGTGCGGACTCTGCCATGGTCATAGCTCTATTAAACGCTGAACGCGATATTTTGAATTTTTTCAGGGACCTGAATACCTCCCCGGCAACATGCCTGCTGCCATATTCCATGTTTATGGCTGGCTTTATAATATCCAGTTTATCAAAGGCCACTTCGGCAATGTACGGCATTGTCTGGGCATAAGGGCAGGCGTAACTGCGTACTGCCTCCCCGTTTGCGTTGTAATTGATAAAGCTCGGGAGGAATACGGCATCTACTTCTTTATCGATCAGGTCCTTTATGTGTCCGTGTGCGATCTTATGCGGATAGCAGCTTTCAGTAATAATGTTCTCAAGCCCCTTATTTATGATCTGCCTGTTCGTGCTGCTTGAGAGCACAACCTCAAAACCAAGCTCCCACAAGAGCGTGCTCCAGTAAGGCAGCAGATCATGGAAGAAGAATATGCGGGGTATCCCTATGCGGGGCCTTATTTTGCCGTTGCCGCCGTATGGCTTTTCAAGGTATCGTTTATGTGTCTTCTCAAGCAGGTCCGCGCGTTCCTTGAAGAGATCAGGCATTGCTTTTACTTCTTCCTCATTCGCCTTTCTCTTTACATCGTACTTCTCACACCTGCTTCCGTAATAAAGCGGCGTCTCTTCTCCCTCGAGCTTTACTCTGTTTATCTCGCAGATATTGTCGCAGCCCTTGCACTCAAACGACTTTATAGCGTAACTTCTCTTTGAGAGGTCGAAGCCCTTGAACGAAGAAGCGGACGAACCGTTCCCGTTCACATGTTTTTTTGCTATCATCGCCATGCCTATGGCGCCTGTAACGTCATGATGGGGCGGCACGATTATATTCTTATCGAGATACTTTTCGAAGGCCGCGATAACGCTCTTATTGAAGGCGACCCCTCCCTGGAAAAAGACCTTGTCACCTATCGGTCTATCACCTACCACCCTGTTCACGTAGTTCTGTACTATTGAGTAGGAAAGCCCGGATACCAGGTCTTCTTTAGGGGCCCCGCGCTGCTGCTTCGAGAGCAGCGAGTTTTCCATAAAGACAGTGCACCTCTCACCGAGCGAGCAGGGCCTCTTTGACTGAAAGGCAGTGTTCGCAAATTCCTCTTTGACCGATATATCGAGTTTCTCGGCCTGTTCTTCGAGAAAAGAGCCTGTTCCCGCGGCACACGCCTTGTTCATCTCAAAATCTACAATGACTCCGTTCCTGATTGAGATGTACTTCGAGTCCTGCCCGCCTATCTCGAGTATTGTGTCGACGCCGGGGTCTATCTTGACGGCTGCCTGAGCCTGCGCCGTGATCTCGTTCTTTACAATGTCGGCACCGACAAAATCAGCGATCATATAACGACCGGAGCCCGTGGTGCCAACACCGCATATGTTTACGGTGCCGCCTACCTCGGTGCCTATCTCATCAAGACCTCTCTTAACGGCCTCGATAGGCCTCCCGGCAGTCATCAGATATCTCTTTGCCAGCAGCCTGTCCTCTTCGTCCGTTACCGCGAGGTTCGTGCTTATTGACCCGACATCTATCCCGAGATATGCCTTGACCTTTTCAGTTGAATCAGGTTTGTGGATGTAGTATGAGATAGCATGTTTTTTATTGAATTTATCGATGTTGTCACAGAGCGGTTGTTGTCCGGATTCATCGTCTTTCAGGGAGGAAATGAACTCTGCAAGTTTTTCGATGTTAAACCCTGTCTGAAGCCCCTGTTCCATGTCCTTTAGCACGGCCCCGATTGCCGGCATTATTGCGAAGTGTTCAGGGATCAGCAGGTTCTCAGTATGCAGCACCTCCCTGAACGCTCTCTTCATACCTTTATTGGCGGCAACTCCTCCCATGAAACTTATTGTTTCGGGCAGCGCCATGTTCTTGCATATACTACCCTTGAAGTTCCTGGCAACAGCAAAACAGAGCCCGGCTACGATATCTTCGACCGGGGTCGCGATCTGCTGCAAGTGGATCATATCGGACTTGGCAAAGACACTGCACCTGCCGGCTATGCGCGGGGGTGTCTTTGACCTTAATGCTATCTCACTGAAATCTTCAATGCTCAGGTTCAGTCTTTCGGCCTGTTGATCAAGAAAGGAGCCGGTACCGGCGGCGCATACCGAGTTCATCGAGAACTCTTTGACCAGTCCGTTATCAAGTAAAATAAGCTTTGAGTCCTCACCGCCCATTTCAATGACAGTTTTTACTTCGGGGTAAAACCTTAGCGTAGAGTAACTGAGAGCAACAACCTCATTCACGGGCTTTATGCCGAACGCCTTCGCGATCAGCTTGCCTGCCGAGCCGGTAACGCTCAGTGAACAGCCGGGCGGCAGAGTATTTAAAAGCTGATAGGCAACTGATAACGGGTTGCCTTTGTGACGGACGTAATTCGTCTCGATCACATCACCACGCGCATCCATGACTGCCAGCTTGACACTTATCGATCCTGCGTCAATTCCAATATATCTGTCCATTATCCCATGCCAACAGGTACTATGCTTAACTCTACGAGCATACTAACCTCCCCTTAATACAGATACAATTATTCCTTTTCTTTAGCCGCTTCCCTGTCAGCTATGATCTTCTGCGCTATATGAGCAGGCACCTCTTCGTAATGCGAAGCCTCCATAGCGTAGATACCCTGTCCGCTGGTCAATGAATTGAGCTGGTTAGCATAGGTCAGCATCTCAGCCATCGGTATAAGCGCCACGATCGTCTGGTCTCCGTTTGTATTTGCCTCAACACCCTGCACCTTTCCGCGTTTGGAGTTAAGGTCACCTATCACATTCCCGAGGAACTCCTCGGGTGTCGAGACCTCTATTTTAACTATCGGCTCAAGCAAGACCGCTTTTGCATTCGGGGCGGCCTTCTGCAGTGCCATGGATCCCGCGATCTTGAATGCCATCTCAGAGGAATCAACATTATGATAAGAGCCGTCATAAAGCGTGGCCTTCATATCTATTACGGGATAACCCGCTATCAGTCCTTCCTTCATTTTCCCTACAATGCCCTTCTCAACCGCCGGGATGTACGACCTGGGAACCGCACCGCCCACGATCTTGTTAACGAACTCGAAACCGCCTCCGGCCGGCAAAGGCTCTATCTTGATCCAGCAGTCGCCGTACTGTCCGCGGCCGCCCGACTGTTTCTTGTATTTACCCTGTGCACTGGCTGCTTTTCTGATCGTCTCCCTGTATGGCACCTTCGGAGCCTTCATGATAACCTCTGTTCCGAATTTCCTTTTCAGTTTCTGCAGTGTGACCTCAAGATGCATCTGCCCCATACCTCCGAGGATCATCTCTTTTGTCTCGGCTTCCATATGGAACTTGAGCGTGGGGTCCTCCTCAAGGAGCCTATGGAGCCCGGTGCCGACCTTGTCCTCATCACCCCTTGATTTAGGTTCTAATGCATAGGATATCATCGGGTCCGCAAAACGGATCGGGTCAAGCAAGATCGGATTCTCGGTCGTTGTTATCGTATCACCTGTCTGAACATCTTTGAGCTTTGCAACAGCGGCCATTTCACCTGGCCCCACTTCCTTTACAGGCACCTGCTTTTTCCCGAGAAGGTAGAACATATTTCCGATCTTCTCTTTTGTGTTGCGGCCGGAATTGTATATATTCGAGTCTGATCTCAGTGTGCCGGAAAAGACCCTGAAGAGCGTAAGTTTTCCGGCAAACGGGTCCGCGATGGTCTTGAAGACACGGACGGTCAACGGCGCTCCGGAATCGGGATCTCTGGTCACCTCTTCGCCTGTCTTGGGGTTCTTCCCTGTGATCGATGTCTTCGCTGCCTTTTCCACGGGTGAAGGCATGCAGTGAAGTATGGTGTCCATAAGCTGCTGCACGCCGAGAATATTAATTGCAGAACCACATACAACAGGGACAAAATTACCTGATATTGAGCCTTTTTTTATTGCCTTGTTCATCTCTTTATCGGTAAGCTCGTTCCCCTCCAGATATTTCTCGAGCAGATCATCATCAGACTCGGCGATCTTCTCGATCATATTCTTCCTGTATTCCTCGGCTTCATCCTTTAATTCATCCGGGATGTCCGTCTCCGCGCCGCCCTTAACAGCCTTCATTTTCATTAGATCAATGACACTATCAGCACCCATCGGGATGTACAGGGGGATTGCGGATGTTTTGTATGCCTTTTCAAGGGACTCAACAGCACTTCTGAAATCAGCATTGTCCTTGTCGATCTTGTTCACAAAGACAACACTCGGCACCCCGTAATCAGCCGCGAATTGCCAGAGTTTCCCGGTCTCAGCCTTGACACCGGACAAAGCGCTTATGATCAGCACAGCACCGTCGACAGCGCTGAGAGAGCACTTCGTATCTTCAATAAAATTAATGTACCCGGGGGTATCTATTATATTAAGTCTGTGGTCTTTCCAGTCACAAAATGCTATGGCTGAAGAAAGTGAGTTCTTACGTTCAATCTCCTCCGGCTCAAAGTCTGTAACTGTACTGCCGTCCTCTATCGTACCCATCCTCTCCGTTGCCTTTGCATTGAAAAGCATGGCCTCAACAAGTGTAGTCTTGCCTGCGCCTCCGTGAGCGATCACTGCAATATTTCTGATCTTGTCTACATTAATAGCCATTTAACAGCCTCCTCACAATATTAAAAATATATAGCATTATGTATTAAGGGCTTATTATCTCTTCAATATAAGGCTTGTATTCTTCTTTAGTGGCAGTCCTCATAGAAATAAGTTTTATTAAGAATATGGATATGATAAGCGCGGCAAAACCACCGATGGCGGCAATAAGGTCGGAATTGTATCCAATAAGGTATTTTGCGCCGATGTTTTTCCCGAGGATCGCTCCGGCTATAAATAAAACGAGCGGCATCCCGTAGGCGATCATTGAACTTTTAAGGTAGGTATATGCTCCTATCGAGACCTTGACGGTCTGGCCGGGTTGGGCATTTACAGTATTCAGGGCCTCGATCTCCATGCCCTTTTCGGTCTGCTCGCATGCCCCCTTGGACGCGCAACCATCGCATGCCCCCTTCTTCTTTAAGACCACCGTTGCGGTGACACCATTAATTTTTGTTACGACCCCGACTTCTTCCATTATCTTCACTCCATTGTTCAGAGAGCAGGATTTCTGGTAAGTTCGATACTACTAAAAATACTAACCGCGCAAAAGTTTATATTCAATACTGTCAACAAGCGCCTGCCATGATGCCTCGATGATATTCTCGGAGACCCCGACCGTTCCCCACTTGTGCTCTTTATCCCCGGACTCTACAAGGACGCGTACCTTCGCGCATGTACCCTCTCCAGCAGCAAGCACCCTGACCTTATAGTCGATAAGCACAACTTCCCTGAGTTGGGGATATAATTTCTCCAGCGCCTTTCTCAATGCGTTATCAAGCGCATTGACAGGACCGTTGCCGTCAGCAGCGGTATGCTCAACACCCTGTTTTGTCCTCAACATAATGGTTGCCTCGCAGATCGGCTCTTCGCCTTCTCTTCTCTTGGAGACGAGCACTCTAAAGCCGATAAGGTCAAAAAACTTTCTGTGAAGACCAAACGTCTTTTTGATCAGCAGTTCGAGGGATGCTTCTGCACCTTCAAACTGGAATCCCTGGTTCTCAAGCTTCTTCATCTCTTTTACGATCTCGATCACCTTGGGAGAATCAGGGTCTATCTTGAGCTTGAATTCCTGAATTTTCCTGATGATGTTGCTCTTGCCGCTCAGGTCCGAGACGAGCACCCTCTGGTAGTTTCCTACATTTTCGGGCTTTATATGCTCGTATGTCTCCGAATGGCGCATGATCGCACTTACATGTATCCCGCCTTTATGCGCGAACGCACTGTCACCGACATACGGCTGGCGTTTAAAATGTCTGAGGTTCGATATCTCGGTAACAAAACGCGAAACATCTTTAAGTTTCTTTAAATTACTTGTAGTTATACAATTATCCTTAAGCTTTAACTTAAGGTTTGGAATGACCGATATCAGGTTGGCGTTCCCGCACCTTTCGCCCAGCCCATTGATAGTACCCTGTACCTGTATTGCACCTGCCTGCACGGCAACGATAGAGTTTGCGACCGCGCATTCAGCATCATTATGCGCATGAATACCGACAGGGACTTTGAATGTACGGACGACATCGAGGACGACATTGGCGACATCAACAGGCATGGTCCCGCCGTTAGTATCACAGAGTACCAGACAGTCCGTACCGGCTGAGGCCGCGGCTTCAAGCGTTTTCATGGCATATTCAGGATTCGCCCTATACCCGTCAAAGAAATGCTCGGCGTCAAAGAATACCTCTGGCACCCTCTTCTTGAGATAAGCGACTGTATCATGGATAAGGTCAAGGTTCCGCTGTTTTGATACGCGCAGGGCCTCCTTCACATGAAAGTCCCAGGTCTTGCCAAAGATGGTCACAACAGGGGTCTTTGCCGCAAGGAGCGCCTTTACGCTTGGGTCTTTACTAACCTTAAGAGACGCCCTGTGAGTGGCTCCAAAAGCAGTGAGCTTTGAATTCCTGAACTTATATTTATCTGCCTGCCTGAAGAAATCAGCGTCCTTTGGATTGGCACCGGGCCATCCGCCCTCGATATAATGAATGCCGAACTCATCGAGTTTCTTCACTATTCTCAGTTTATCCTCAACAGAGAATGAGACATCCTCGGACTGTGATCCGTCACGCAGAGTTGTATCATATATTAGTATCTTTTTCATTTAATTAACTTAACACATTTACTGCTTCGCAAGTTCAAAAGAATCATGCAGTGCCTGAACAGCCGCGTCAACCTGTCCTACATCAATAACGCATGAGACCTTGATCTCAGAGGTACTGATCATCATTATATTGATCCCGTTCTTCGAGAGTACATCAAACATCTGCGCGGCAACCCCGAAGTGGGACTGCATTCCAACACCGACAATAGAGACCTTCGCGACATCCTTGTTCATATCAACGCCCTTGGCATTCAGTTTATCAGAAACCTTCTGCGTGATCTCAAGGGCCTTTTCGCTCTCGGCCTTTGAGACAGTAAACGACAGATCGGTCGCGTTATCGCTGACGCTTATATTCTGAACTATCATGTCGACATTAAGGTTCGCCTTTGCAATATCATCAAAAATAGCGGCTGCTATGCCGGGTCTGTCCGGTATGCCCATTATAGTGATCCTTGCCTGGTTTTTATTATGGGCAACTCCTGTGACTACGCTCTTCTCCATATCTCCGTCCTCCTTTGTTACAAGCGTACCGGGCGCGTTATTAAAGCTCGAACGCACGACAAGCGGAACATTATACTTTTTGGCGAATTCAACTGCTCTTTCGTGAAGAACCTTTGCGCCGAGGCTCGCCATCTCGAGCATCTCGTCATAAGATATCCTCTCCATCTTCCTTGTATCCGGGACCAGTCTGGGGTCAGCGGTATACACGCCTTCAACGTCCGTGTATATCTCGCAGATGTCCGCGTTCAATGCCGCGGCTATTGCGACAGCTGTTGTGTCCGAACCTCCCCTGCCAAGCGTAGTGACATCAGATAACTCATTTATCCCCTGAAACCCCGCGACAACCGGTATCTTATTCTCATCAAGCGCTTCCTTCAGCCGATCCGAGCCAATGCTTTCGATCATTGCCTTAGTGTGCGAGCTGTCTGTAATGATCCCAACCTGTCTCCCGGTAAGACTAATCGATCCGTAACCGAGTTCCATTATTGCCATGGCCATAAGGGAACTCGTAACTCTCTCGCCTGAAGAGAGCAGCATGTCCATCTCTCTCTCGTCCGGCCTGCCCGTTATATCATGGGCAAAGGCCGTAAGCTTGTCCGTTTCACCGGACATGGCGGAAACGACCACTATTACCTTGTTACCCTGTTTCGCGGTCTCAACGGCGCGCATAGCCACTGCCTTGATCCTGTCAATATCAGCTACTGATGTGCCTCCGTATTTTTGTACTATTAAAGCCAAGTTATATCCCTCACAATAATAAACATGTTGATATTGAACTATATTTTTAAAAAATAGTCCATTAATTTATAGCCTTTTTCAAATGAACGAATCTGTTTCATCCTGCAAATATATTCATTGTAAGGCCGGACACTCTTGATCTTCGTCTGTCTGTCTGTCCCGTATATGACAAACGGCACCGGCTCTGAAGTATGCGTCATCAATCTGGTCGGGGTCGCGTGGTCAGGCATCAGCAGTATCCTGTATTTCCCGAACTTCTTTATGCCCTTCATGATCGTACCGACCACCTTCCTGTCAAAGTCCTCTATGGCTTTTATCTTATCTTTTACAGAACCGTTATGTCCCGCCTCATCAGGCGCCTCGACATGCACGTAAACAAAGTCACATTGATTAAGTGCCCGTAAGGCGGCATTTGCTTTGCCGGCATAATTGGTATCAATGTATCCGGTCGCACCCTTTACATTGATGACTTTAAAACCCGCGCAGATGCCGAGGCCCTTTGTCAGGTCAACAGCTGATATCAATGCGCCCTCAATACCGTATTTCTTTTTGAAAGTAGGAACGGACAACCTCCTGCCCTGCCCCCAGAGCCAGATACTGTTTGCGGGGTCAAGTCCCTTCGCGATCCTCTTTTTATTTACTGGGCTATTTTCGAGCACTTTCCTCGATCTCTTCATCAGTGAGCGCAATACATCAGCACCCTTGCCTTTCGGCAGATATCCAGCTGTCTTTTTCCCGGTTATATCATGAGGCGGAGTGCACCGCATATTCTCCTTACCGTTCTTCCATATCATAAGATGCCGATAGCTTATACCAGAGTAGAAAGTTATCGGACTGCTGCCGAGCTTTATATTTATCTCTTTAATTAATGCCCCTGCCTCTTTTGTCGTTATATGGCCCGCGCTGAAATCCTTCATTGTCTTGCTATTCAAACCCGGATTACCAAGGGTAACAAAATTGCATCTGAACGCGATGTCCTTTGATCCGAGCTTTATGCCGCGGTATTCGGCCTCGATGGGCGCCCTTCCAGTGTAATATTTTTCGGGATCATAGCCGAGGATCGAAAGATTGGCTACGTCCGAACCTGGCTCAAGGCCTTTCGGGATCGTCGATACCTTCCCGGGCTGTCCATGAGACGCGAGCCAGTCCATATTCGGAGTCTTTGCTTTCTGGAGACAGGTCTTGTGACCGAGCTTCTTCATGGGCCTGTCCGCCATCCCGTCACCGATAAGAACAACATATTTCATTAAACATCCTCCGAGTATACGATAAATATTCTAACTCTGGTTAAATAAACAGAAAATATATTAACTTTTATGTGGGGGAAAATGGAAGTATTTCGGTATAAATTGCCTCAGGTGCGAAGAAGAGATAGACCTCAAGCGCCTGGAGTTTGACCCCTCCGCCCTCCTCTGCATCGAATGCGCCAATATAGGCGAAAAATAGATTAGTTAAATGTAAGGAATCAGGTATCTAATTTCCTGTTTATCCTGGACATACGCAGTGTCCAATCAGGACAACGGTCAATATCCACATAAGAAAGAATATTAAAGTTGTTCCAGAACTTCATTGAGTCACGGTAAAGCTCAAATCCGAGGGTCGCTTCAAGGCCGCACATCATATCGCATACATCGCAGTTGCGCTCTTCAGCAGGTTCTACGGTGCATCCCTGGGTAATATTTCCATCTGCGGTAGCCAGCAGTAATAACCAGGGATAACAGATCTTGTCCGGCTGGCCGACTGTCTTCAAATAAGAATCGGAACTGATGATCTTCGGATATGTCTGTTTAAGTCCCATCAGCTCACGGGCAACGGCCACCCTCTCTTCGCGTGGTAATACCTGGGAACTGATGTCCTTATACGGGTACATAAAATTGAAGATCAAACCTTTCAGGCTGGTTGATGAGAGTTCTTCGCAAATGGATTCTATTTCGGAAGTATTTGTTTTCGACAGCGTGGTCATGGAAAATATATTTTTTTCAGGGTAACGCTCCAGGGTACGCATGACCTTTTCATAACTCCCATTCCCCCGTACAGCGTCATGGTTCTTTTCGGTGCCGTCAATACTTATCCAGACGGCATTCAGGTCAGCATCAGGCAGATCCCGCGTACCGTTAGAGAACATTACACAGCCCATGCCCTTCCCTTTAATGTAACTTATGATCTCTGACAGATCTTCCCTGAGAGTCGGCTCCCCGCCTTCAATGAATATTACAAAACACCCCCTGTCATAAATTGTATCAATTATCTCTTTCCATCTTTGAAGCGGCAGGTCCTGAGTTACTTTATTGACCCATGTGCAGTGAGTGCAGCGGAGATTGCATCTCTGGGTGACCTTGATCGAAGCGACCACAGGGGTGGTGTCATTGAGGTAAAGATAACGAAACCTGCGATACATCATATATATGAAATTAGGGACCGGGTTTTTGAATATCATATATCTCCTAGCCTGACTTTTCTATCTTATACTTCGCAAAGGCATTGAACAGGAAATTGTCATAATAGGGCATGGCCCAGTAATCACGGTAGGTCATCAGGCATGTTTCAAAGTCCCTGTCTTTCATGGCGTGCATCAGCGGGACCTGGCTGCAGCCGCAGTTTTTACACTCAGCCTCTGCCCCATAGGCACAGTGATATTTGTATTGACCGTCAGCCGCGTAAAACTCGAAGAGTTTTTTGGTTACGCATTTATTTAACGAGTTCCATTGTTCAACACCGCCATCGGTCTTTAAGTAATACCCCACCCTCTCGGTAAAAAATATCTTATTGCCGTACTTCTTCCGGTAACCGACCAGCTCATCTACAACGCCGTCCCTTTCCTCAAGCGATATCTTTTCAATGTTCTCATCACCGGGCTTCACACTCGGACAGTAAAAACAGAAGTAGATACCCCTCACATTTTTTCTATGAACAAACTGCTCTATCGTCTCTTCAAGGTGATCATGGTTTGACTTGCATACAGTAATATGGATCATGACTTTTGTGGACTGGTTATCAAGAATGTCAGTGACCTTTTTAAATATCCCCTTACCACGAAGCTTGTCATGCACCCGCTCCGGGCCATCAATAGACAGGGAGTAAAGCGCGTTATTTACAGGGGGGTATCCGAGTGTGCCGTTTGTAAAGATCATAATAAAATCAAATATCTTACCGGCCTCGGCGCAGATATTCGGACGGAGCAGCGGCTCTCCCCCGAGCAGGTATATGATCTTCAAACCCTTACGGCGGAGACTCTTCATAAACTCTATCATCTGTTTATCATCCAGATCGGGGTTCTTTTTTTGCCGCCACCAGTAGCAGTGGGTACAGCGGAGATTACAGCGGTTGGTTATGTCCAGCCCCCCGCCAAAAAGGGACTCGTCCGATAGGTGGTTAAAGAAATTCCAGGCGGTATTATATCTTCTTAATGTCTGCAGCATGTATAAATAATCCCTTTCATAAATGAGACTATTATACAAGATATCTTTCTCTTTCTTGAAATCATCACCGGATGTCGAAATATCGGTCCTGCACCTGGTTATTTTATGTATACTTTTAAATCAATACCATGGACAAGGAACACTTCAGAAATAAACTGCTTAAGCTCCGCAAGGAACTTCAACTGATAGAAAAATCCGGCAACGATGCTGCGAAGATCGTCGAGCTTGACCAGTCGAGTGTCGGACGCCTCTCGAGGATGGACGCCATGCAGGCGCAGGCCATGTCCAAAGAATCAAACCGCCGCAGGGAGATCAAAATGAAGCGGATAGAGTCCGCTCTCCAGAGGATAGAGAACGATGAGTTCGGCTACTGCCTCAGCTGTGAAGAAGAGATAGCCCCTAAACGCCTCGAATTTGACCCCTCCGCCCTCCTCTGCATTGAATGCGCCGATAGAGGCGAGAAGTAGTCTTTAAACGTAGGTTAGTCGCACGACGGTTGTTATATGCAGCAGCCCTTCAGAAGTTCCTCGATAGCAGTGATGTCAGCCTTTATCTTTGTAGGCGGTTTAGATAATTGAATGGCATTGTCCG
>BDTS01000092.1 GCA_002897915.1 bacterium BMS3Bbin09
CACTTTGAGATGTTCAGGAACAAAAGGAGTGAAGAAGAAGAGGCCCCATCTGATCCATGGGGCCTCCCGGAGCGGCCTGGCGGTCATTCATGTAGAAGGTATCACCCAAATCTGCCCGTTGGCAGAAAAGTACGCTTCGTCTAACGGATTACCGGGCCGTCCCGGTCTTCACGGATCGAATCAGAATATTCGTTACTATTGTAACGCAAGTAAGCTTAGATCGGAAGACAATAAAAAACGGGACCTTCGCTGCGGCACAGAGCCTTTGTTCAGAGCCAACAGGACACTTGCGTCTCAAACATAGGGAAGTACAGCTTGAAATATAACGATTTGTTATCAAAGATCAGAGAAAATATTTTCTCAGCTTTAATTTTTTACTTGACACACGGGAAGTAGCCTGAGTGACTGATGTGGAACCCAAGAGCGTGTCTTCATGCTAATAAGACAATTCGCACTTCTTAAACTATCAACAACCCGATTTAATGCCTGCGGTTCCGCATTCAGTCCACTCTGTTGTTATGTTTTTATCAAATCATTACCTGTTTATATGCGTAAAGCCATGAGATCAAACTATCATCTTCAGTGTACTTCTTAATATGCCTAATCCCATAATGCATCTTTCTGGGAAACCTCAAGCTATCCCACTTTGTTTCCTTGCATGATCCACTTACCCACCAATCATATGTAGAATTACTCCATGATTCAGCGAGGACTAAAATAAATATTTTCTTTGGTGACTGTGATTCTTGTAAATTGTTTATGATGTATTTAAGATTATCTTTTTTATTCAATCTTGATAAGTCTTCTATAATCTCTTTAGCTTTTGAAATATTAATAAGACGCTTGCTTTCTAAAAATATGCCGATCTCACTATCGAATAGGTAAGCATCAAAATAGTTGTCATGTTTTTTGTTTTTATCGTTGTAGAATGGGATTTCCATCAACGCATTAGAATAAGGTCTTTTTGCAAACTCGTGGGATAAGTTGAAGGTCAGATTTTTTTCGTTAAAACCGTTATTATTGTATGCAGGATGTAAATTATTTATTGTTCTTGTAAATCTCTTAGCCGCCTTTTTTATAATGTCTTCGATTGTCGCATTTTGGTATTTCGTCATTTTGTTTATTCCTTTACATAACAGTATATTGGAAAGACACATTAGATATCGAATATTAACGTGTCTGGTTTTATGTAATATTGCGCACTCTTTATAGCACAATATTTAATGTTTTCTGATGATAATGGCTTAAAATAGCTTTGCTTGAATACCACAATGCCCCCTTATATTCTTGAACAATATTCTGTAAGCTGTTGAAATGCTGGAGTAGTTGATATATTACTCACCGGCAGTCAAAAAGGCAAGAAATTTGTACTGATATTTATTACAGTAGCGAATATTCCCCCTTCACGTTATTATCAGGTTCAACTAATGGAAACTAATGAAGAAAGTTATGGGTGTGGCCGCTCGGTCAAAGCATTGGTATGGGCGGGATACAAAGAAACCGTCATCAGAAAAGGTATTCCGGAAAAAACTGCATTATGGTATTTGAACTGGCTGAAGCAGTTTGCCAGTTTTATGAGAAACAGGGAATTAAGTCAATGCGTTATAACTGATGTTGAGAAGTTCCTTTCTCAGCTTTCAGATAAAAACAATTTAGAAACCTGGCAGATTGAACAGGCAAAAAATTCGTTGCTACTGTTCTATAAGGAATATTTGAATGTTCCATGGGGTTCGCGGATAGAAGGGCTTGTTATTAAAAAAGCTGATCCTCCAAAAGCATTCCTAAAGGAATGCCCTGAAAATGAACTTTTCCGGGATGAGTCGCCCCCTAAGGAATTGACAACGATATACAGGAATCTGTTAGAAAAGCTGCGCACTGAGATCAGGGTCAGGCATTATTCTGTCCGGACCGAACAGACATATGAACAATGGGTAAGGAGATTCCTGTTTTTTAGTAAAATGAGGCCTGTGGCAGAACTCTCAGCAGGTGAAGTCAGAGTGTATCTCGAATATCTGGCGACAAAAAGAAAAGTATCGGCAAGCACACAAAATCAGGCCTTGAATGCTCTTGTGAGAACGGCTATGATATCCGGACAATTCATGAACTGCTCGGACACGCCGATGTGTCTACAACCATGATCTATACACATGTGCTGAACAAGCCCGGCCTTGCTGTGAAAAGCCCGGCGGATTGAAGTGCAATAGCTCAATAGTAGGGGCACGGCATGCCGTGCCCTTACAACACAGCATATGTTGATTGTCGCTGAAAGCTTTAGGGTTGCTGCTCTACTTCTTCGAGTTTGCCGATAATGCGGAATTTATTGTACCGCTCTTCAAGCAGCTCATCAAAGGATTTCTCTCTCAGTTCATCGATACTGCGCAATAGAACGGCCTCGAGAGCTTCTGCGGTCTCTTCTTTGCTACGGTGTGCGCCGCCGAGCGGCTCCGGTATTATTTCATCTATTATTCCCAGATTTAACAGATCTGCAGAGGTCATTTTCAGCGCCTCAGCGGCCTTTTCATATTCTCCCTTGCCAACCTGACTGTTGTTCTTCTTCCATAAAATGGCCGCACACCCTTCAGGCGAGATAACGGAATATACCGAGTGTTCAAACATCATCACCTTGTCACCTACAGCAAGTGCAAGTGCTCCACCGCTGCCGCCTTCTCCGATAATAACTGCGATTATCGGGGTCCTGAGCTGGAACATCTCCATAAGGTTGCTTGCGATCGCTTCAGACTGTCCTCTCTCTTCGGCCTCTATGCCGGGATAGGCGCCGGGTGTGTCGATCAAGGTGATGATCGGCTTGCCGAACTTCTCGGCGAGCTTCATTACTCTCAGGGCCTTGCGGTAACCTTCGGGGTGGGGCTGCCCGAAATTCCTTTCGATCCTCTCTTTTGTTCCACGGCCTTTTTGATGGCCGATTATCGCTACTGGAATGCCCTGAAAATTGGCAAATCCCGCTACTATAGCAGGATCGTCAGAGAATTTTCTGTCGCCATGCAGCTCGACAAAATCTTTTGTCATTAATTCAATGTAATCGAGTGTATACGGCCTTTCGGGATGACGGGCTATCTGAGTCTTCTGCCAGGGTGTTATCTTTGAAAAAATGTCCGCCCTGAGATCTCTGGCTTTATTCTCAAGCTTTTTGATCTCTGTTGTTATGTTCATGTCCTTGCCGTCAGCAAGGCGCCGCAGCTCCTCGATCTTGTTCTCAAGTTCCGCGACAGGTTTTTCAAAGTCCAGATAATAATGCATATGTGCTCTCTATATTAATTCAATACAGCAGATCTTTCTCCCAGTATTTCTTCTATCTCGGATATTATATCCTGTGACGGGAGAACCTGCCTGTTTGTCGAAAAGATCGTTTCCCAATTGTCCGGGTTTATGATCTTCAGGTAGACAGGACAGCTGCCGGTGTGTCTTGAAAATACCTCCTCTATCTTGGGGAGGGTCTCCAGTTCAGTATTATTATACAATGTTAAGACGAGTGATTTGTATTGTTGTGTCATATCGTTATCATTGGTCTCGGCCTGTTTGGTGTAGCCGTTGTTTTTATGGTTATTGTAATTGCTGCCATTGTAATTAGACCGCTGCCTGGTTTTAGGTTTGAAGTTCTTCAGCTCCTCTATCTGTTCGTTGTTGTCTATTGAGGCGATCTTTCTGGCGATGACCTTGAGGCCCTTATCATTTTTGTCTGTCTGGCCTGATATGATTATCGGGGTTTCGAGAGAGAGCAGATCCTGTGCCTCCTGAAAGATTTCAGGGAAGAGCACTACCTCAATATTGCCGTGCATGTCTTCGACATTAATATACCCCATCGAATCTCCCTTCTTTGTCTGTATGCGCTTGCAGTCCCTGATGATCCCGCCTATAATCACGTCCTTCTTGTCATAAACATCCTGAAGATCAGCTATAGAAGTTACGGAAAGCTCAATGAACCTGTTTTTATATTCATTAAGCGGATGTCCCGATATATAAAATCCGAGCGCCTCCTTTTCCATCATGAGCCTCTGGGAGTCTTTCCATTCTTCTACATCAGGCATCTGCTGCGGAGCGGGTTCGTGTATATCGCTGAACATGCTCTCCTGCCCACTGCTCTTTTCCTTCTGATACCGCATGGCGGCGTCCATGATGGCCGGGGCCGCGGCCCACAATTGTGCCCTCTTGCCAAATGAGTCCATTGCGCCCGCCTTAATAAGGCTCTCGATCACCTTCTTGTTCATCCGCCTTGAATCCACTCTGGAGCAGAGATCAAAGAATGATTCAAATTTATTATTGTCTCTTGCACTGATTATGGCGTCAATAGCGGAACTTCCGACGCCTTTTACGGCCTCGAGGCCGAAACGGATCGAATTGCCGGTGACCTTAAACTCTCTGGTGCTCTCATTAATGTCCGGCGGCAGCATCTTTATTCCCATGTCCCTGCATTCATTAATGAAATTAAACACCTTGTCCGTATTGTCCATGTCAGAGCTCAGCGAGGCTGCCATGAACTCAACAGGGTAGTGGGCTTTCAGATAAGCGGTCCTGTACGCTATGAGCGCGTAAGCAGCGGAATGGGATTTATTAAATCCATATTGTGCGAACTGGAGTATCAAATTAAAGAGTGTCTCGGCCTTTTTCTCGGATATCTTGTTCACCTTTGATCCCTTGATAAAGGTATTCTTCAGTTTCTCCATTACATCTTTGTCCTTGCCCCCCATCGCTTTCCTCAGGATATCCGCCTGGCCGAGACTGAAGCCGGCAAGTTTATGCGCGACCTCCATGACCTGTTCCTGGTAAAGTATGATCCCGTTGGTCTCCTTGAGTATCTCATCCAGCTCAGGAAGCTTGAGCTTTGCAAGCGAGCCGGTCGGTTTTTTCTGGCCAGGAGATTTTTTTGTCTTTTTTCCCTCGATATACTCATCAACCATGCCGCTTCCGAGCGGTCCCGGCCTGTAAAGCGCGACGAGCGCGATAAGGTCTTCGAAGACCTCGGGTTCCATTCTGGTCAGGAGGTCCTTCATGCCCGGACTTTCGAGCTGGAACACACCGGATGTCTTTCCTGTACTCAAAAGTATGAACGCAATTTCATCATCGATCGGGACGTCCTCGATCGAGAAGGGTATGTGATCCTTCCCATCTTCGAGTTTTCTTGCGGCATTAATGATCTTTTCGGCCTTATCAATAAGGGTCAGGGTCTTAAGCCCCAGAAAGTCGAACTTCAGGAGCTTGATCTCCTTGATGGCGTCCATATCGAACTGCGTGGTGATAGCCTCATCGTTAGGGGCCTTATACAGTGGAAGAAAGTCGGTAAGAGGATCGGGTGATATGACTACCCCTGCCGCGTGGGTCGAGGCATGCCGGGCAATACCCTCAAGTCTTTGGGCTATGTTTATGAGTTCCTTTATTTCGGGCTGGGTGTCATATAACTCCTTGAGTTTGGGCTCCATCTTAAGAGCTGTTTCCAGTGTTATTTTCGGAATGAAAGGTATCAGCTTTGCGGCCTTGTCCGCTTCGGAGTAGGGGATGTTCATTGCCCTGGCAACATCCCTTATGACGGCTCTTGCCTGCATTGTCCCGAATGTTATGATCTGGGCGACACGGTCCTTGCCGTATTTGTTCGTTACGTATTCAATGACCTCTCCGCGTCTGTTCATACAGAAGTCAACATCGATATCAGGCATGCTCACCCTTTCGGGATTGAGGAACCTCTCGAAGAGCAGGCCGTATTTGATGGGGTCGATGTCTGTTATGTCCAGGCCGTACGCCACTATACTTCCGGCCGCGGAGCCCCTGCCCGGCCCTACCGGGATTTTCTTGCTCTTGGCGTAACTGATAAAATCCCAGACTATCAGGAAATAGGCAGAGAAACCCATGTCTCGTATCATTTTGAGTTCTCTGTTGAGCCTATCCATATAATTGTCGGGGATGTTTCCACCAAGTTTTTGCTTTAGTCCGGTCAGTGCCAGTTTTTCGAGATAGCCGTACAGCTCCTCTCCTTCAGGAACTTCATAGGAAGGCAGCCTGTCCTCATCGAACTTAAAGTCGAGATTACACTTCTCAGCGACCTTGCGTGTATTTGTAATGGCTTCCGGGACATCCTTGAAAGAATCTATCATCTCATCAGGACTCTTAAAATAAAAGGAGTCCTTTGAAAATCTCATCCTGTCTGCGTCATCGAGTGTCTTGCCTGTCTGTATGCAGAGGAGCACCTCATGCGCCTTTGCGTCCTCTTTTGTCAGGTAATGGCAGTCATTCGTCGCAACGAGCCCTATATGGAGGTCCCTGCTAAGCTCTATAAGCTGTTTGTTGACGGCGTCCTGTTCCGGAAGTTCATTTGCCTGGATCTCAAGGTAGAAATTGTCAGTGCCGAGGATCCGCTGATAATTGAGGGCGGCCTCGCGGGCCTTTTCTATCATCCCTGCTCTCAGATAGTACGGGACCTCACCCTGCAGACAGGCGGAAAGTCCTATCAGTCCGCCGCTGTATTGTTCAAGGAGATTCTTGTCGATCCTGGGCTTATAATAGAAACCGTCGATATAAGCCTTGCTCACAAGGCGGGTAAGGTTCTTGTATCCGTTGATGTCTTTGCAGAGGAGTATCAGGTGAAAGCGTTTTTCGTTTGTACCCGCGCCCTTTTTTTTATGGTCGTCGGTTACGTATACTTCACAGCCTATTATCGGCTTCAGACCGGCCTTATCGACCTTTTTGTAGAACTCTATAGCGCCAAAAAGATTCCCGTGGTCGGTCATCGTGACTGTCGATATATCAAACTCCTTGGCCTTTGCTATCAGGTCGTTTATCCTGATAGCTCCGTCAAGCAGACTGTATTCTGTATGGAGATGAAGCGGGACATACTCGGAAGACATTAGAAATTTTATACTATTGCCGGGAGGTTAGTCAAATTGGGTTTTAAAAGGTCTGAATGTGCATGTTAACTCATTTATTTTAAAGAATAAAGGGCTTCTGTTCCCTGTCATTTTAGACACGCCTGTACCGGTTTATCGGGAATCCGGGATCTATGTAGTGGCACCTCCCTGTGGGTGCCCATTTTATCGTGAGACATGAATGCAGATAAATGTCTCTGATGTGAACTATGCTGCCCTGATCGGCTTGAACTGGGGTTGTGTGTCATGGAAAATGGGCAGATCGTGCTTGAGGATTCAGCAGAGGATCTGATTTCCAATGAGGAAGTTAAGAAGGCGGATTTAAAACCCGCTCCTACATATAACGGATAGAGATTATTGTAAACTCGGTCGTTCCGTTCGGTCTTCTGACTTCAACCTCATCATCTTCGGTCTTTCCTATTAAAGCTTTTGCCATTGGTGAATCAATGCTGATGAAGTTCTTGTCGGGATCTATCTCATCCGGCCCAACGATGCGGTATTTGAAGGTGTTCCCGTCCTCATCCTCGAGTTCGACCCATGCGCCGAAAAAGACTTTTGAGGTGTCGGCCGGTTTCCTGTCCACTGCGGTCAGCTCATTCAGTCTGTTTTGTAAAAAGCGCATGCGGGAATCGATCTGGCGCAGGAGCTTTTTGCCCTCAATGTATTCCGCGTTCTCGGAACGGTCGCCCATCGCAGCTGCCTCGGTAACGGCCCGGACTACCTTCGGCCTCTTGGTCTTCCAGAGATGGGTGAGTTCCTTGCTTAAGGTCTTTTGCCCTTCAGGGGTAATGTAGTTCGAAACCTTTTTTTTCTTCTTTGGCAACGCTATTCTCATAGTTTCCTACATTCCCCTACTGTGTTCATCGTCATGGCAATGGACGCAGAGGTTCTCCCAGTTCGAGCCGTTGGGCGGGTTGTTGTTGCTGTTGCTGTCCTTGTGGTGGACAGTCAGGATGTGCCGGTCCTTTTGTTCGAACTCACGGCCGCATTTGGCGCAGATCAGTCCGTGGATCTTTAAGGACTGCTCACGGTAACTATCCGGCTTTGAGTTCCCCTGTTTCAGTTCCTTTGCGATATCCAGAGCGGATTTTGTACTCTTGACCTTAAAAGGGCGTCTTTGTCTCATAACCTTTATTATCAGGAAATTAGGGTTGAAAAACAAGAGCGGGAAAGTCCAAAAGAAACCTCCCCTAGCCCCTCCTTGTTAAGGTCGGAGCGACTCTTCGCGGAGACTCGCTTCGAGAGGGGATTTTAATTCTCCCCTTACCAAGGGGAGACCTGCCTGCCGGTAGGCAGGTACAGAGGGGTCAGACTTCTGCTCAATTGCACTTTTGCACTTTAAATACATTATAATATACAGCAATGGATATAAATAAATTACGTCAATTACTGCCCCCAGGATCTTCGGACGAGCCGTTTTTCGTCTCTACGCGCGACAGTAAGGGGAAAGAGAAATATCACTGGGACACAGTGCTCGAAATGGGCCTTGCCCCTGATTACGGTCTATTCATGCCCTGCTGTCTGCCGAAATTCAGTGACGCGGCCATAAACGCATTATCGGACCTCAGTTATCCGGAAGTCGCATGGATCGTAATGAGGAATTTTCTACCGGAAAAGGATATTCCTGACAATGTTCTTGCGGAGATGTGCGAGGGTGCATATAGTGAAATAACAATACCGATCGAAGAAGCGATAGATGACAGTAATATTGTCATCGCCCGGCTCGATGATGGCCCCTCCGGCAGCTTCAAGGACTTTGCGGCAAGGTTCCTTGCAAGGCTTATGAGTTATTATCTCTCTTCTAAAAAGAAGCATGCCACTATTATTGTTGCTACCTCCGGAGACACCGGGACCGCGATACAGACCGCGTTCCACGGCCTGCCGAACACGAATGTACTGGTTCCCTATCCT
>BDTS01000093.1 GCA_002897915.1 bacterium BMS3Bbin09
GCCTTAGCCTCTTCTTCAGTCATAGTAATAGCCCTTTCTGGTTTTTTAATAAATCATCATAATTTGTATCTGAATGTGCAACTATTGTCTCTTTAAATTAGTTACACACAACAATTATTAGACGGCTGCCGTAATTAACGAAAATTCAATATTTTCTATTGTATGTAAATAGCCGTAACTTCATAAACTGTAACAATTTACAGTAGACTGTATGCCGTGTTTGCTCTATATTATCATGATAGACGGCAGCCATATTTTCCGAAAATTAGATATTTTTACACAAATCTTATATGCAAAATACGTTGTTACAAAAATTCCAGGAATTTCTGGGCGCCTCCAACATTGTCCAAAAAAAGTATATCTCTTACTATGCGCATTGGTCAAGTAAATTCTTGTCATTCTCTAATAAAAACAAGGAGTTGAATCATGATCTGCAAGTCCTGAAGTTCCTTGACCATTTGAAGTTGAATGATAATGTAGCTGACTGGCAGATAAGACAGGCACATGATGCTATCAGATTGTATTTCAACCATTTCAAGAATAGTGGTGAAGGGAATATCCAGAATAGTAATTGCATCGATGATATTGATGGCCTTATTGATAAAATGCGTCAAGCTATTCGTATAAGGCATTATTCTTACAGAACAGAAAAAACATATATTGACTGGGTAAATCGTTTCTTGAGATACATAAAAGATACGGATATCAAAAAAACAGATGATTTCAGCCTTGATTCTGATGATGTCAAGAACTATCTCACTTACTTAGCATTGAAAAGAAAAGTTTCAGCTTCAACTCAGAATCAGGCATTCAATGCACTGTTGTTCTTGTTTAGGTATGTGCTGAACAAAGAGCTTTCTGATTTGACAAGTACAGTCAGGGCTAAAAGGGGACGGAGGCTGCCTGTGGTGCTTTCTGTTGAAGAGGTTAAAGATGTATTTAAACATCTTAAGGGTACAAATCTTCTCATTCTCCAACTACTTTATGGTGCGGGGCTTCGTCTGATGGAGGTTCTCCGTTTAAGGATCAAGGATATTGATTTCGGATCTGATCTGTTATTCGTTAGAGATGGTAAAGGGGGTAAAGACAGATCAACTGTTTTACCTGATAGCATTAAAGAAACGTTAAAGCATCATTTGAATAAAGTGAGGTTACTGCATAACAAGGATTTGGAATCGGGATATGGTGAGGTTTGTTTGCCGGATGCACTTGAAAGGAAATATCCCAAAGCACCCAAAGAATGGCATTGGCAGTATGTATTCCCTTCGCCCAAATTGTCTGCAGACCCGATCAGTAAAAAAATCCGGCGACATCACGTTTATGAAACCACAGTGCAAAGAGCTCTTAAGCTTGCGGTGAAAAAGGCTGTTATTCCTAAACATGTTTCAGTTCATACACTCAGACACAGCTTCGCAACGCACCTGTTAATGAGCGGGGTTAATATCCGGGAGATCCAGCAACTGTTAGGTCACAAACATGTTGAGACAACTATGATCTATACGCATGTATTGAGGGATTTCTCAAAAGTTCCGCAAAGCCCACTTGATGTCCTCTAATAATCTCAAATAACTTTAATGACAAGTACTGCAGGATGATGAACTGCAGGATGAACACCCGGAGCCTTCGGAGGAGGGGACGGGCTTATCCCCGCCGCTTACGCCGAAGACTGAGAACTTTTTCGTGACCTTCTTTGAACCGCACTTCAGGCATTCTATCTCAGGGTTCGGGCCCATAACGAGCTTCTCGAACTCCTCATCGCATTCATCGCATTTGTATTCAAAAATAGGCATTTTAGCTCCGCTAAAATTGATTACACAGATAATAAGAGATAGATGACACAGATAAAAAAATATTACACTGATCAAAAAGAATAGATGGCACAGATAACAGAATACTCATAAATTATCATACAGCGTATCTCTTTACCTGGCACTTGTTGTTGCCAAAGTTGATCAAAAGGCCGACCTTCAGGCCGGATGCTTTTAGATATGACAAAATTTGAGATTCAAATATCTTTGGGATATTACCAGCTAATGCCTTTAATTCAACGATTACTCTGTTATCTACAACCAGATCAGCCTTGAAGTTTCCTACAGAATTGTCCTGAAAGAATACCTTATAAGACTTTTCTGTTTGATACTCTAATATCTCTTCTTTAAAGGTAAGTTTTAAGGCATTATGATATATCTTCTCATTAAAACCGGGTCCCAGTTCATTATGGACTTTATAACAACATCCAATTATCTTTTCTGTAAGAATATCCTTCTCTTGCATTTATCTGTGTAATCTTCTTTATATATTTGTTTGATTATCTGTGTAATCGGTCTGTATATCTGTGATATCAAGTGCCTACTTTGGCACTTTTTTCCAGTCAGAGAGGAACTTTTCCAATCCGATGTCTGTGAGAGGGTGTTCCGAGAGCTGGGCTATAACCTTGAACGGGATGGTGGCCACATGGGCGCCCATCTGCGCGGCATCCTGCACATGAAGGGGATTACGTATGCTCGCCACGATGACCTCTGTGTCGTAGCCGTAATTATCATAAATATCGAGGATCTGGCTTACAAGCTCCATGCCGTCCATACTTATGTCGTCCAGCCTTCCTACAAAGGGGCTTACGTATGATGCCCCGGCCTTTGCAGCAAGCAGCGCCTGGTTCGCTGAGAATACAAGCGTAACGTTCGTCTTTATCTTGAGAGCCGAGAGTTTTTTGACGGCCTTCAACCCTTCGACAGTCATCGGTATCTTTACTACGATATTCTTGTGTATCCCGGAGAGCTTTTTCCCTTCTCTGACCATGCCGACGGCGTCAAGGCTTACGACCTCAGCGTTTACGGGCCCGTCAACTATAGCGCATATCTCCTTGAAGAGTTTTTCCGGACTTTTCTTTTCCCTTGCTATGAGGGAAGGGTTTGTTGTGACGCCGTCGATAACACCGATGTCCCATGCCTCTTTGATCTCTTTTATGTTTGCTGTGTCTATGAAAAATTTCATAATGCCTCCTTTTGTTTTTATGAGTAATGTAATTATATCAGGAAATGTTAAATTTCGTAATTCGTAATTCTTAATTGTAGATACCCGTGCATTGCTTCGTCGATTATCTCGACTACATGCCTGACACTAAAATCAACACCCATTTCCTTTTTCATGTTCTCGAGCTGTAGTATGCACCCTGGACATGATGTTACGACTGTACCGGCTGATGTGTCGGATATGCTCCCGATCTTTTTCCTGCCGATACTCTTTGATATCTCTTTGAAGTGAGAGCTGAAGAGCCCCGCGAAACCGCAGCAGTCATTCGCATTCTTCATCTCGACAAGCTCGATCCCTTTGATGCTTTTGAGGATATGCCTCGGTTCATCCCTGATCCCAAGGCCGTTACTCAGATGGCACGGATCATGATATGTGACGGTCATCGGATCGATCTCCAGCCCTTCGGCGATCCCGTATTTGATAATGAATTCGTTTATGTCCATTATATTCGTTATGGTACTGCCGGCAATTATCGGATACTGCTCCTTTATTGACATTGTGCATGTGGGGCAGAGGCTTACAATGGCGTCGGCCCTGACCTTGTTAAAATGCTCGATATTCTTTTTTGCGAGTTTTGATGCCTCTTTCTCGAGTCCAATTGACCGCAGCGGCGCGCCGCAGCAAACCTCACCGCCGAATACGACCACTTCGTAGCCTTTTGTGACGAGTATACTTGAAAGTGCGTCACCGAGCTCCGGGTAAAAGTAATTAACGCCGCATCCGGCAAAGATGATTATCCTGCTGATCTTGTTGATATACTTTTTGACCTGTACACGTTTTTTGAACGGCGTCGAGGTTATTTCCGGGACGTATCTCAGCATGCCAGCCTTCTGCAGCGGGCGGTAAAATAATTTCTGGCCGACTCTCAATATTGAAAGTAGTGTGTCCAGTCTGGAGATCGAATATTTAAGGGCCGTTCTGAGAAAACGTCCCTTGCGGTAAGATTTCTTTAAGAGTGTCCTGCCGTGATATATTATCTCAGGGATGTCTATGCCTGTGGGGCACTGGTTCTTGCAGGCACCGCAGAGCATGCAGCTGAATATCTTTTCAGCAAGCTCTTTTGACGGTTTGAGTCTCTTTTTCACAAGTCCATCGAGCATGGCTATTCTGCCCCTTGCACCCATGGTCTCGTTCAGCGTGGTCAGGTAGGTCGGGCATGCTGACTTGCATGAACCGCACCTGACACATTTGGAAAGTTTATAGTAATAATCGGTGTCGATCATCTATTCTTTGTTCTTTTCAATGAACTCATTCGAGCTTCCGCTCCTGAAGCCCCGCAGGTCAAGCGTAATATTTTCATAACCGAGCGATCTGAGAAAATTGACGATCTTCTCCCTTGCCGTATCTTCCGTTAACTTTGCAAAGTCCTCGGGATGGACCTCGATCCTTGCCGCATTGGAGTGGCTCCTTACACGTAGTTCCTTTATTCCGAACTCACGGATAAATGCCTCGGCCCTGTCTACCCTCAGAAGCCCTTCGGCAGTTATTTTATGGCCATACGGAAAGCGCGAGGAAAGGCACGGGGTAGCGGGTTTGTCCCATGTTGGAAGACCCAGGTCCCTGGATATTTTTCTGATCTCTTTTTTGTTAAGTCCAGCATCGAGCAGCGGGCTCTTGACATTGTTTTCCACGGATGCCTGTCTCCCGGGACGCCGGTCATGGATGTCGTCCGCATTGGTACCGTCCAGGACATATAAATAATTCTCTCTTGAGGCTATATCGCTCAGTCTTGTGAAAAGTTCTTTTTTGCAGTAATAACACCTGTCAGGCGGATTTTCCGCGTAATTGTTGTCCTTGAGTTCTTCCGTCACTATTATTTTGTGTTTTACGTTAAAGGAGCCGGCGATCTCCTTTGTAAAGGAGAGTTCCTGCTCTGGAAGGCTCTCGGACTGTCCTGTAACGGCAAGGATCTCACCGAGACCTGATAAAGTCGCGGCCTTGAGCAGAAAGGTGCTGTCAACACCGCCTGAAAATGCGATTACGACCCTTTTCATCTTTTTCAGGCTATCCAGAAGGTTTTTGTATTTCTTTTCCGGTGTCATTTTCAAAACGGTTAAAACATATGGAACGGTTGGAACCTGTCTGTCGGCAGGCAGGCGGTGAAACTATTCTATTACAGCGTTGCCACTTCGTAGTATTCCTGGTGAAAGCTCCTGTCAGCCTTTACTATGATCTTAAATCCGTTCTCTCTTTCGATAGCCTCTATCCCTTCGCGTTCATCATCGTATATAAGATCCGCCACCTGGGGGTTGGCTGTTATCATTATCTTGCATTTCTTTTTGGTCAGGCCGATCCTTCTCAGCTCCAGGAATATCTCAAAGCATATGGTGGTAGGTGATTTTACAAACCCCTTACCGTCACAATACTGGCAGGGTTCGCATAATATCCTCTCGAGGCTCTCCCTTACCCTCTTTCTCGTCATCTGTATCAGCCCGAGTTCTGAGACCTCAAGGATTGTGCATTTCGCCCTGTCCTTGCTCATTGCTTCCGAAAAGATCGAAAAGAGCTTGTGTCTGTTCTCCTCTTTTTCCATATCGATGAAATCGATTATTATGATACCGCCGAGGTTCCTGAGACGTATTTGATAAGCGATCTCCTTGACCGCCTCGATATTTGTCTTGAATATTGTGTCCTCAAGAGACGCCTTGCCCACATATTTACCTGTATTAACGTCGATCGATGTTAATGCTTCTGTCTGGTCAAGCACAATATAGCCGCCTGACTTGAGCCAGACGCGCTTGCCCAGTGCCTTTGGTATCTCAAGTTCGATCCCATAGGTATCAAATATTGGTTCTGTGCCTTCATAGAGTTTGATCCTCGATACAAGCTTTGGAAAGTATGTATTAACGAAGTCTACGATCTTATTGTATTCATCTTTTGAATCAACGATCAGCTGTTCGATCTCCTGGCTGAGCAGATCCCTGACACTTCTCAATGTCAGATCAAGGTCGCTGTAAAGGATATGTGGAGAGGGGAGTTTCTCTTTCTTCTTCTGTATATTGTCCCAGAGAAGTATGAGATAATCAATGTCCTTCTTAAGTTCCTCTTCCGTACAGCCTTCACTTGCGGTCCTGATTATAAAGCCAAAATTATTCGGTTTGAGCGCGCTTACAATGTCCTTTAGCCTTGTACGCTCTGTTTCGTCCAGGATCTTTCTTGATACCCCGATATGCTCAACGTCGGGCATCAATACAAGGTATCTTCCAGGCAGGGTGATATAGGAGGTGACCCTTGCGCCCTTGGTGCCTATTGTATCCTTTGATACCTGTACAAAGACATCTTCACCTTCCTGAAGGATGTCCTCGATCGGATGATTGACCGGCTCGGAATCATCCATATCCTCACCGAAGATCGAGTAGTCAAAGCCGGAGAGCACATCCGCGGCATGAAGGAACGCTGCTTTTTCTATGCCTATGTCCACGAAAGCGGACTGCATGCCAGGCAGGATCTTGACCACTTTGCCCTTAAATACATTACCTACAAGGCTTGCAGCCTTTTTTCTCTCGATATACAGCTCGGAAAGGTGGGTGTTGGATTCGAGCAGAGCGACCCTTGATTGTTCCGGAGTTATGTTTATTATTATTTTTCCTGCCATTGTATTAAACCGTTATACCACTCAACTCAACTTTACGTGATTCATATTATAACCATAAAGAGAGATTCTTTTAACAGGGATAGCCTGTACCTCTTCACGTTCTTTCTCGAACATGGCCTCTAATATCTCGTATAATCTCACTTTTACCTTATCGGTATCAGAAAGAAGAAGGTGAAGTGTACTGCCCTTTATATCTGCTTTTTCGACCATCGGCCGGATATCCACGGTCTTGTTCTTTCTTTCCACAGGGCAGCTCTCAAGGCCCATAAATGAATTTATTTTATTTTCTAAAGAGTTGTCAATAGTCACTTCATATTCGTAGGATGAAAAAAGATCGTTCAATGAACGTTCGCTCTTTGAGATCAGTGCGGCACTGAGGATCTTCAACCCTTCGGGCAGTTCGGCATTGAGTCTGTCCGAAAAGTCGGATGGAGACATTATGACCGGTATTCCAATATCGAAATATTCATTTAACCCCTCGACTCCGGCTGCAAGGGCAGGACCGAACGACATCTTTGGATGAGGATGAAATCCGGCGGAATATGTAATTGGTATATTTGCCCTTTTCAATGCCCGGAATATTGATAGCATTAGCTCGTTGTGGGAGAGGTAGCGCATTCTGCCTGTCTTTGAGAAGTTGACCCTCATTTTTGCGGGCACGTTTTTATTATTATTGTCTGTCCGTCTGTCTGTCTGTCCATTTGGCTGTCTGATCGTCTGACTGTCTATTTTCTGTTTGTCTGTTTCTCTGTCCTTACATTCAAGGCCGCATCCGCAGCAGTTGTTCCGGCAGTCCGGAGTGACTTTTTCATCCAGTGCCTTTTTGTATTCTGATCTAAGGAACTTTTCCGTAACACCTGTCTGTATGAAGTTCCAGGGCATTTCAGCTTCTGGTTCAAAACTCCGCGAAGCATATTCATATAGGTCCAACCCTGTTTTTTCGGCAGCAAGCATCCATTTGTCGAAGCTGAACATCTCGGTCCAGCCGTCAAAGCGGCATCCGAGCTTCCAGGCGTTCTCGAGCAAGAGGGCGCTCTCTTTGCCGCCTCTTGAAAATACTGCTTCAAGAAGGCTGTTCTCAACATACTGACCCTTATAATTGATGCCCTTCTTTCTGAAGGTATTTTTGATATAGTCCTGCTTTTTCCTGAGTTCCTTCATATCGTTCTGACCCGTCCACTGGAACGGTGTGTGTGGTTTCGGTATAAATGCGGAGATGCCTACGTTCACGTTCACACGTCTGCCGGTTATCCGTTTTCCAATTTTCAACGCAAGTAGTGCCATATTTATAAGTCCGTCTATGTCTTCCATGGTCTCGGTCGGGAGTCCGATCATGAAGTAAAGTTTCACGTTCTTCCAGCCTTCAGTGAAGAGTTTCGTGAGTGTTTCTTCATACTCCTCGTCTGTAACGTCCTTGTTTATTACATTGCGAAGCCTCTTTGTGCCTGCCTCGGGCGCGATCGTAAAGCCGGTCTTCCGTATCTTTTTTATCTCTTTGAGTATCTCTGTGCTTATTGAACCTACCCTTAGTGACGGCAGCGAGACAGAGGTTTGCGTACCGGAGCATATTTGATTGAACCCCCTGATCAGGGGTAACAGTCCGCTGTAGTCCCCTGCGCTCAGTGATGTAAAGGATACTTCTTCGTATCCGCTGTTCGATATGGATCTTTGGGCCAGCGAGAGAACATTTTCGAGGGACCTTTCCCGAAGCGGCCTGTATATCATTCCTGCCTGGCAGAAGCGGCATCCCCTTGTGCAGCCTCTTGATATCTCTATTGCCGCCCTGTCATGGACGATCTTGTTAAAGGGGAGTAACGGCTTGTCCGGGAAATGCGCCTTGTCCAGGTCATAAACGATCCTTTTATTTATCTTCTTTTCGCTTGCATCATGGATAGACGGAACATAGACCCCTTCCAGTTCAGCAAGTGCATTCAGATATATTTCTCTGTTTTTGACATTTGGCATTTGACCTTTGAGCTTTAGGAAGAGATCAGCGATCTCTTTTATAATATCTTCTCCGTCACCGATCACGAACGCGTCAATAAAAGGGACGAGCGGCAGGGGATTAACGGAACAGGGCCCGCCGGCAATTACAATGGGGTGTTTGTCTTTCCTTTCAGCTGACCTTACGGGTATCCCGCCCAGGTCGAGCATGTTGAGGATGTTCGTATATGATAACTCATACTGGAGTGTGAACCCGACGATATCAAAGTCTTTCAGCGGTCTCCGGTGTTCAAGTGAAGTAAGCGGCAGTCCGCTTTCCCGGAGATAGTCATCCAGGTCGGTCCAGGGCGCGTAGACCCTTTCTGCAGAGGCATCAGGGATGCTGTTTATTATTGAATAAAGGATCTTCAGGCCGATATGCGACATCCCGATCTCGTAAGTGTCGGGAAAACAGAGGGCGATATTCAGGCTGGCATCTTTGTGGACAGTGTTGATCTCTCTGCCGATATACCTGCTTGGTTTGCTGAAACGTGCGTAATTCATGGAATTGTCATTATCCCACACGCTTCTGGTGAAAAGCAATTTTTGATGGTCAGGGGCCTTATTCGTCCTTCAAGTCCTCGAAATCCCTTCTCACCTTACCGAACTCTTTTTTGTACCCGTCGGCATCCCCGTACTCAAAAAATTTTTTGTAGCGGCTGTGAATGGTCTTGATCTTTCTGGCATGTTTGATGGGGCACCAGTACTGCTCTGTCCTGGCGGCCACTTCCTGGACATATGAGATCATACCGTTGAAATAACCGCAATATACGCAGTTCACTTTTTCAAATATGTTCAGGTACTCGAGGTCATGATGGTCTATTATTATGTGTTCGCTCCGGTCTACTTTAGGGATATTGTAGATCGGGAAATATATGGCCTGATAGACTGTGATGATGAGATCCATGAAGACCGCAGGTATAAGACAGGCCCATATTATCGGAGCTGTCACTATGTTCAACACAGTGGCGTTTAACAGATATGTATGGACATTAGTGACAAGGGTTTTGTGATATTTTCTGGTAGCTTCCTCAAAAAGAACCCTTCTCCCCTTTATGTTATAGAAAAACTCTTCCTGCTTCTTCTGGATCTCGATGGAGAGTTCGCTTTCGAGCACTTTTATTTTTTCTATGAGTTCCTGCAATCTTTCCATAATGTCTCCTATTTAATAAAGTTTGACGGATCAAGCAATGTCTTTTTAGTGACAGCCTTTTTCTTTTTTATCTTCATTTTGTTCAGTCCCTTGTGCCTACCAATTACACCACTCTGGCACCATTAATGTGTTCAATTTTAAATAATTTTCTGTGGATTCGTCAATTATTAGCCTACAGATTTTTTAACATTCTTTTAACAATGTTGTAACATTGTTTATGTTACACTTGACGTATTTAAATTAAATACGGTGTGAATTATATGAGAGCTAAAATATTAGTTGTTGACGATGAAAAAGACATTCTGGAGCTGGTCGCGTATAACCTGAGAAAAGAGGGATATGACGTATTGACATCATGGGATGGCGAGGAGGCGCTTAAGTTAATAAAAAAGGAGAGATACAGCCTTATCATTCTTGACCTTATGCTTCCGGGGATCCAGGGTATGGAATTGTGCAAGATGCTTAAATCCAGTGAAGACAATTCGACAATACCGATCATAATGCTTACGGCAAAAAGCGAGGAACTTGATAAAGTGCTCGGTCTTGAGATGGGCGCGGACGATTATATTACCAAACCGTTCAGCCCGCGGGAACTGGTCGCACGCGTGAAAGCAGTGCTGAGAAGAACACGGGAAGTTCCAGTAAAGGACAAATTAGTAAACATTGCTGACCTTGAAATCAATACCGATACATACAAAGTTATGAAGAGGGGCAAAGAAATAAAGCTGAGTGCGACTGAATTCAGGCTCCTCATTTTCCTCGTGCGGCGAAAGGGAAGAGTGTTCAATCGCGACATGCTGCTGGATGCTGTATGGAAGGACGAGGCGTTTGTTGAACCGAGGACAGTGGATGTCCATATCAGAAGATTGCGGACTCAGATAGAGGATGATCCGTCAAATCCTATATACATAAAGACCAGACGAGGCATCGGTTATTATGTGGATGGGGAATTATGAAACGGAGAATATTCAGACGCGTATTTATTCTTTATTTTATAGTCCTCTCCCTGTCTATTCTATTTATCAATTTCTACCTTACTATCGTTATACGGGATAATTATATCGGGGAGCTGAATAAAAGCCTTTCACTTCAGACCGCGATCCTTTCGGGCATTATTGATGTCGGGTCAATGAGAGAGATCAGCGACTTCTGCAAGAAAATAAAAGAAAAGATCTCGGCCAGGGTGACTGTCATCGACACGGAAGGAAAGGTCCTGGGGGATTCGGACAGGGACGCGTCTATTATGGACAGCCACGCGGACAGGCCGGAAATTCAGCAGGCGCTTACTTCGCAGACAGGATCTTCCGTAAGGTTCAGCAATACCCTGCAATATGACCTTCTCTATTCTGCGAGGAAGATCGAACAGGATGGTAAGCACATAGGCTTTATCAGGCTGGCAGTGCCGTTGACCCGGATAAATGAATCAATAAACAGTCTGAGGTTGAAGATCAATCTTGCGGTCGTTCTCGTGTTCCTTTTGTTTGGCGTTATCTTAATATGGCAGACAGAAAGAATAAGGAAGTATGTTATAAAGGTTGCTGACTATGCCGGCGCGTTGTCACGCGGCCTGTTTGATAACAAGCTTTATCTTGTGAGGGCGGGGGAATTTACGGAACTTGCGAAGGACCTTAATCGCATGGCTGCTGAACTTGAATACAGTATAAAAACCAAAGAAGAAGAAACCAACCGCCTCAATGTAATAATAAAGAGCATTCCCGATGCCCTTCTTCTGATTAATGTACATGGCGTTATTGAGCTGTCAAACAAGGCTTCAATAGATCTTTTCGGGCAGGAGCAAATAGAAGGCAGGCCTTTTATAGAAATAGTTAGAAGTCCGGCATTCTTAACACTAATTGATGATGTAAGACAGAACCGTATACCGGGGTCCGCTGAACTTGTCTTTGATTTTCCAGCTGAAAAATACATTTCCGTACGGGTATCCCCGCTGTATTACCGCGTGGGAGAACTGGCAGGTTTTGTTGCCATATTCCATGACACAACACAGATGAAAAAACTTGAGCAGATGAGGAAAGACTTTGTGGCCAATGTTTCTCATGAGATCAGGACACCGATCACCGCGATAAAGGGTTTCGCGGAAACACTCATTGACGGCGCTCTCTATGATAAGGAGAATGCCGAAAAATTTCTGACTACGATAATTTCCCACAGCGAACGATTAAACAGGCTTGTTGAGGATCTGCTGACAATCTCGAAGCTGGAACTGGGAGTAATATCGATAAGTAAATCCGGATTTGACATTGAGTCTGTAATAGATGAGGCGATCCATACATCTGCAGTGCAGGCCGCTGAAAAGGAGATTGATATCAAAAAATCACTTAAAGCAGGCGATACCCGGATCAATGCTGACAGAGACAGGGTGGAGCAGATCCTGCTTAACCTTATTGAGAATGCCCTCAAATTCAGTGATAAGGGAGAAATAGAGGTCGGCGTTGACCGGGATGACGAAAAAAAATATTTCTATGTGAAGGATTCGGGTGCCGGCGTTCCTCAAAAATACCTGCCGCGTTTGGGTGAGAGGTTTTTCAGGGTCGATCCCTCCCGCTCCCGCGAACTCGGCGGCACAGGACTTGGTCTCGCGATCGTAAAGCATATAGTAAGGGCCCACGGATGGGAGATGGAAATAGAGAGCGAAGAGGGCAAGGGCACGGTTGTAAAGATATTTTATTGATATATTATCGTATTTTCAAACACGTATAGGTTTAACTGACTCTTCATCCCCCTGTAATATTCCTGTAACATTCAACATTTATAATATCAATATCAGCAAACATCAATCATTGATAGTAAGGGCGTTGCATGCTACGCCGCTACATTGCCGACAAATTTTTCAAATAGTAAACCAAAGGAGGTTTTAAAAGAAATGAAGAAAGCCATAGGATTGGCCATGTTGACGGCATTTGCCGTTGCCATACTCATGTTCCCCGGACTCAGCTCAAAGCTCAGCGCGGCGGGACGTGACTATATCAGTGTAGTAGGTTCTTCAACAGTTTATCCGTTTGCAACGGTCGTTGCGGAGCAGTTCGGAAAGAGCACCAAGTACAAGACACCCAAGATTGAGTCAACCGGCTCGGGCGGCGGGTTTAAGCTTTTCTGCTCCGGTTTGGGCACGCAGCACCCTGACATCACAAACGCCTCACGCCGCATCAAGAAGTCTGAAGTGGATCTCTGCACTAAAAACGGCGTTAAAGACATTATTGAGATCAAAATAGGATATGACGGTATAGTATTCGCAAACTCGAAAAAGGCCCGTAGAGTGGAGGTTAGCCGCAGAGACCTTTATCTCGCTCTGGCCAAGGACATTCCCTCAGGTGTTGGCGAGTCTCTTGTTCATAACCCTAACAAAACCTGGAAGGACGTCAACCCGTCACTCCCGGACATCAAAATTGAAGTGCTCGGGCCACCTCCGACATCAGGCACAAGGGATGCCTTCGCGGAACTTGTGCTTGAAGGCGGATGCAAGACATTCAGCTGGATAGAGGCGATGGAGAAAAAGGACAAAAAGAAGTACAAGGCGATCTGCCACGCTGTCCGCGAAGACGGCGCATACATCGAGGCAGGGGAAAATGACGTGCTGATAGTGAAAAAGCTCGCAGCCAATCCGAATGCCTTCGGTATTTTCGGATTTTCATTCCTTGACCAGAACAGCGACACAATTCAGGGCAGCATTGTTGACGGTGTTGAGCCGACATTCGAGAACATCGCAGACGGAAAGTACCCTGTTTCAAGGCCACTTTTCTTTTATGTGAAGAAGGCGCACGTAGGAATGATCCCGGGTATTAAGGAATATATCAAAGAATTTACCAGCGAGAAGGCGGTAGGTGAAGAAGGCTATCTGATTGACAGGGGACTCATTCCGATGCCGGTGGAAGAGCGGGAGCAGTTCCGCAGTGATGGTAAAAATCTAAACAAGCTTTCGATGTCATTGAATTGAGAGTTGCGAATATTTCCCTTGTCTCCTCCTGAGAGAGGGGGCAGGGGTATTGCTATATAAATGAAACATATTACACTCTTTATAGTTATTGTTATACTCTCAGCAGTTGGCTATTATCTGGGCCGCATCCGTTCTGTCAAGGCAGTCAAAGGCGAGATCAGAACACTCCATTCCTTGCCGGGATACTATGGGTTTTATGTCGCGCTCTGGTGCGGGATTCCAGCCCTTATTGTCCTGGTCCTCTGGATAGTCTTTCAGTCATCAATTATAACGTCACTTGTTGTATCAGCACTGCCTTCCGATATACAGAACCTGTCGCCGGACAGGCTTTCACTTGTCATAAATGATATAAGGAATATTGCTGATGGAATAATTGTGAGCGAGACCCCCGATGTATTTCTGCTGAAGGCCGCAGAGCATTATAACGGGCTCAAAGGCGTTGGGTATCTGGCTCTTGCAGCTGTGCTGCTGTCATTCTGTACAGCGGGCCTTGCCTATGGCATGAGAAAGATCGTGCCGTCAATGCGCGCCCGGGTAAATGTAGAGCGCACAATGCAGGTGCTCATGGTGCTCTGCTCCACGGTGGCTATTTTTACGACCATAGGGATAGTGCTCTCCGTTATCTTTGAATCCATCAGATTTTTCAATCAGATCCCTGTCACTGATTTTCTTTTTGGACTGAAATGGAGCCCCCAGATGGCGATCCGGCCGGACCAGGTAGGGGCCGACGGCTCCTTTGGAATGGTACCGCTGCTGGCCGGCACACTGATGATCTCCGGTATTGCGATGCTTATTGCTGTTCCGATCGGTTTAATGTCCGCGATCTATATGTCGGAATACGCGGCAGATAGGGTCAGGACAGTTGTAAAGCCCATACTTGAGATACTCGCAGGAATTCCGACCGTTGTATATGGTTTTTTTGCAGCCCTCACTGTCGCGCCTTTTATAAGGAATATCGGCAGTCAGATCGGCCTGGAGGTCTCGTCCGAGAGCGCGCTGGCCGCGGGTCTCGTTATGGGGATCATGATCATTCCCTTTATTTCTTCATTTTCAGATGACGTGATAAATGCTGTGCCACAGAGCCTGCGTGACGCTTCTCTGGGTATTGGGGCGACAAAATCCGAGACAGTGGTGAGGGTTGTGATTCCAGCTGCGCTTCCCGGGATAGTCGGAAGCGTTTTGCTCGGAGTATCTCGGGCGATCGGGGAGACCATGATCGTTGTTATGGCAGCAGGTCTAACGGCAAATCTCACTGCCAATCCATTTGCGGCAGTAACGACATTCACGGTACAGATCGTTACCCTCCTTGTTGGCGATCAGGAATTTGACAGCCCAAAGACACAGGCAGCATTTGCCCTTGGTCTGGTGCTGTTTGTCATTACACTTTGCCTGAACATCATTGCGCTGTATGTTGTGAGGAAATACAGGGAGGAATATGAATAATAACAGCCATGAAGCCCGGCTTGCGTTGATCAAGTCGAAACTGAAGATGAGATATGCCAAGGAAAAGATCTTTAAGACCCTCGGCATTGCTGCCATCGTCGTTGCCCTGTCCATGCTCGTTATATTGTTCGCCTCAATAATAAGCACGGGTTATTCTGCGTTCCAGCAGACCTTCATAAAGCTTGATATTACATTAGAAATGGAAGAGATAGACCCGGAAAATACCGGAGATATTGAGGTCATGTCGCGTGCGGATTACGCCGGGATCGTGAAAAGTACGCTTAGACAAATGTTTCCCGATGTTAAGGATAGACGTGAAAAGCGGGACCTTTATTCTATCGTGAGCTTCGGTGCAGCATTTCAGTTGAGGGACATGGTAATGGCTGATCCCGGGATCATTGGTAAAACCCTGACTGTCTGGGTCCCTGCCGATGATGACCTCGACATGTATATGAAAGGGCATATTAAAGCCGGGGAAGAAGGTTCAGGTCGAATAAAGGAACAGAAACTTGAATGGATAAATACGCTGATCGATAACGGGGCCATTGAAAAGCGATTTAATACAGCACTCTTTACCAATGGTGATTCCCGTGAACCCGAGCTTGCCGGGATATGGGGCGCGGCTGTCGGTTCCATCTATACGATGCTCGTTACGCTTCTGCTCTCGTTCCCGCTGGGGGTTGCGACAGCTGTCTATCTTGAGGAATTCGCGCCAAAGAATATCTGGACGGACATTATAGAGGTGAATATAAACAATCTTGCGGCAGTTCCGTCAATTGTATTCGGCCTGCTCGGCCTCGCGGTTTTTCTTAATTTCTTCGGCCTGCCCCGCTCAGCGCCGATTGTCGGCGCTCTGGTGCTTACCCTGATGACACTCCCGACAATAATCATTGCTTCACGTGCCTCGTTGCTGGCGGTACCTCCTTCAATAAGAGAGGGGGCGCTCGGAGTAGGGGCATCAAAGATGCAGTCGGTCATGCACCATGTGCTGCCGCTTGCGCTTCCTGGTATGCTGACAGGTACAATTATAGGCATGGCAAGGGCGCTCGGAGAAACAGCTCCGCTGTTGATGATCGGCATGGTAGCATTCATTGTAGATATACCAACGGGGATATTTGACAAGGCAACAGTGCTTCCAGTACAAATATACCTCTGGGCCGACAGCCCTGAGAGGGCATTTATGGAGAGGACATCTGCGGCGATCATTGTGCTGCTGGGTTTTCTACTGATCATGAACGCAGCAGCTGTTATCCTACGGAAAAAGTTTGAACAAAGGTGGTAGAGATAATATGACAATTTCACGTGATGATATCATTCAGACAGTCGGCAGCCCCCTGATTGATAACGGGAACGTTAAGATCTCCTGCAGAGACGTCAACGTCTATTATGGTGAAAAGAAGGCTATTAAAAACGTAAGCGTTGACATCGCGGAAAGAGAGATCACCGCGTTTATCGGACCTTCCGGCTGCGGGAAATCCACGTTTCTCCGCTGCATAAACCGAATGAACGATACCATAAAGACGTGCAGGGTCGAAGGGGATATCACAATTGATGACGAAAACATCTACGACAGGAATCTTGACCCAGTACTTCTCCGCGCCCGGATCGGCATGGTCTTTCAAAAGCCGAATCCATTTCCAAAATCAATATACCAGAACGTAGCGTACGGCCCCCGCATTCACGGTCTTGCAAGGGACAAGGCGGAACTCGATGAGATAGTTATTACAAGTCTTCAAAAGGCCGGTCTTTTCAATGAAGTAAAGGACCAGCTTGATCAGCCGGGCACGAGCCTGTCAGGAGGGCAGCAGCAGCGGCTCTGCATTGCGCGCGCCATCTCGGTCCAGCCGGAGATCATCCTGATGGACGAGCCCTGCTCGGCGCTTGACCCTATAGCTACTGCTAAAATAGAGGAGCTTATGGAAGAGCTGCACGAGAATTTCACGATCATTATCGTGACCCATTCCATGCAGCAGGCGGCACGCGTGTCACAGAGGACAGCATTTTTCCATCTTGGAAATCTTATCGAGGTAAATGATACAAACACAATATTTGTCAATCCCGATCATAAGTTGACGCAGGATTATATCTCCGGGAGATATGGATAAGGGAGAGTGTTTAAGTGAGTTATGCTAACATTGAAATAACTGTAGTGGGAGGCTGAATAATGACAGTACGAAGCAAAGAGCTTTCACATCTGAATGAAATGCTGCTCAAAATGGCATCGCTGGTGGAGTCAGCCATTAAAGGTTCGGTCGAATCACTTGTTGAGAGGGATTCGGACCTTGCTGAAAAGGTAATTAAAGCTGACCGCGCCATAAATACCCTTGATGTTGAGATAGATGAAGAGTGTATCAGGCTTCTTGCGCTCAAACAGCCTATGGGGAAGGACCTTAGAGTCATTACCACTGCCATGAAGATAACTACCGACCTTGAGCGGATCGCGGACAACGCGGTAAATGTGGCTGAGCGCACGCTGGAGCTTAACCAGGAGCCCCTGCTTAAGCCTTATATTGATATCCCGAAGATGTCCCGAATTGTTCAGGGGATGGTCCGGGACACCATTACCGCTTTTGTTAATGAAGACGTGAAGCTTGCGAAAGACGTTATCAGGCGTGACGACACGGTTGATGATCTGAATGAAATGGTATGGAAGGAATTAATGCTCATAATGAGTCAGGACTCCGGGACGGTATCCCGTGCGGTAAAGATCACATATATATCCAAATACCTTGAGCGGGTAGGCGATCATGCCACAAATATAGCTGAAACAGTTGTCTATATGGTACAGGGTAAAATAATCCGTCACATGCTTTCTGATCAGCTCTAAGGATATTTGAAAGAAATTCGGGCCAGCTGGTCCGTTATGAATTTCAGTCCCTTGTTCCATGGGCGAGACCTATTACATAGATGTTTCCTGCCCCGGCCTTTTTTAGTACCCTCGAACACTCACGGACTGTGGCGCCCGTTGTGATCACATCATCCAGAAGGAGGATAACCTTTCCTTCTATAAGCTCCTTATTTTCTACACCGAACGCGTTCCTGAGGTTTTTGCGCCTATCCCTTGAACTCAGTCCAACCTGTGGCATGGTGTCCTTTACCTTGACGAGACAGTCAACGATCAGTGACGCGCCGCTCTTCCTTGCCGTGAATTTTGCGAGAAGCGCGGACTGGTTGAATTCCCTCTGCCTGAGACGGTCCTTATAGAGCGGCACCGGTATGACCGCGTCAACCTGTGGTATTTCCATCCGTAGTATTATTTCTGATAAGGGTTTCGAGAGCCTTTTCATGTTGTGATATTTGAGCAGGTTTATTGCCTTCTTCAATGGGCCCTTGTAGAGGCCGAAGGTCCTGACTGACCTGTACGCGGGTTCGTCCTTTATGCACTCTCCGCAGATTATAGATGAGTCCGAGTTGAGGGGTAATCCGCATCTATTGCACCTCGGGCCTTCATACGGCTGGATCGAGTTCCAGCACACTGTGCATATCGGGGCGGTTTTATGGTCCGATGAGTTTTCATTGCATACCGGACATTTCTCCGGAAAAAGCGTGTTCAGTACCTTGTTCTTTATGTGCGATCTCAGGATCAATTCTTATGAATGAGACTCTTGCCGGTCATATCTTCGGGTTTTTCGATCCCCATCAGATCGAGGACCGTGGGCGCCACGTCCGCGAGGATGCCTTTTGCATTAAGTTTGATATTCTTCTTTAAGATAATAAAGGGAACCGGATTTGTTGTATGGGCGGTAAACGGGTTTTCATGGGTTCCCATATTATCACAGTTGCCGTGGTCCGAAGTGATCATGACAGTCCCTCCCATTGACTGAACTTTATTCACGATCGATTCCAGACAGCTATCTATTGTTTCGCAGGCTTTTATCGCGGCTTTCATGATCCCTGTGTGCCCAACCATATCAGGATTGGCAAAGTTCAACAGTATGAAATCGTATTTGTTCCAGTCCAGTCTTTTCAGAACCTCGTCCCTTACCTCGAACGCGCTCATCTCAGGCTTCAGGTCATAAGTGGCAACATCCCTCGGAGACGGGATCAGGCACCTCTCCTCTCCAGGGAACGGGTCCTCTTCGCCGCCGTTAAAGAAATATGTGACATGGGCGTATTTCTCGGTCTCTGCGATCCTGAGCTGCTTCAGGCCGTTACGGCTCAGTACTTCGCCGAGGATATTTGTCAGTTTAATGGAAGGGAAGGCTGCCGGAAATGTGAAGTCCTCTTCATACATTGTCATGGTGACGTATGAACCGAGGGCAGGGGCCTTTTCTCTCTTGAACTCGTTAAAGTCCCCAACCGCGAGTGCGGACGTGATCTCTCTTGCCCTGTCGGCCCTGAAGTTGAAAAATATCACGGAGTCACTGTCGCTGAGCAGTCCAACCGGTTCGCCGTCATTGCAGACCAGAGAAGGTTTTATGAACTCATCTGTTTCCTTAAGAGCATAACTTTTTTCGACTGCTTCGGAAGCTGAGGAGACATGTACGCCTTCACCATTCACAAGAGCTTTATAAGCCTCTTCAACTCGTTCCCATCGCTTGTCCCTGTCCATTGCCCAGAATCTTCCAATGACAGATGCGATCTTTGTGTTCGGTTTATCGGCGATGAAGGCTTCGAGTGCAGTGATGTAGTTTATACCTGAATCAGGGGGTGTGTCCCTGCCGTCCATTAATGCATGGATGAAGACGTTCTTAACTCCCTTGTCTAATGCCATATCTATCATTGTGTACATGTGTTCGATATGACTGTGCACTCCGCCGTCCGATAAAAGACCGATAAGGTGCAGGGCCGAATTGTTATCAATAGCCGAGGCCATTGCCACTGAGAGAGCCTTATTCTTTTTGAAGCTGCCGTCCTCTATGGCCATGTTTATCCTTGCATAGTCCTGATAGACCGTCCTTCCGGCTCCGAGGTTCAGGTGTCCGACCTCGGAATTCCCCATGGTACCTGCGGGGAGTCCGACAGCCTCTCCAGCGCACTCCAGCGCGTTATGGGGGTATTCGTTTATGAGACTCTTGTAGAAGGGGATGTTAGCTTTTTCCTGTGCATTGGTTTCAGGATCTGTGCCGATGCCCCATCCGTCAAGAACTATGAGGATTACAGGTTTCATTTAAAAAAGAGGACCTTTCATTTAGAAATTATATAAGTTGCTGTTATTTAAATGCAAATCTAAAGCTTAATATGGTACGCGCAATATATTTTATTCTTGACTGTAACTGTCCTCTTAATATATTTTGAATGATACATCTATTCGATAATCTTAACCTTTTGGAACATACTAATGAAAAAAACGAACGCTCCTACTGACAATCTCGCTGAAAAATATTTCAATATAGCTGAAGTAATACTCGTGGTCATAAACGCTGACCAGACAGTCGATCGTATAAATCAAAAAGGCTGTAAGGTTCTGGGATATAAAGAAAAAGATATTGTCGATAAGAACTGGTTTGATAATTTCATCCCTGAAGCGCTCAGAAAAGATGTAAAAGCTGTCTTCGATAAACTGATAAATGAAAAAATAAAACCGGTCGAGTATTATGAGAATACTGTACTGACAAAGAACGGCGAAGAGAAGATCATTGCCTGGCACAATACTATTCTGAAGGATGAGAAAGGAAAGATTGTTTGTACTATCAGTTCGGGAGAAGATATTACAGAGCAAAAGAATACGGAGGATGAACTCAAATTAAGGAGCGAAATAACCGAGCAAGTAAAAGTTTCAGTCTTAACGACAGGATTAGATTTCAAGATCAACTGGGTAAACCAGGCTTTTAATGCCCTGTATGGTTACTCCTTAGATGAAGTGATCGGTAAGACTCCTGACTTCCTTAACATCGAACCCTTGTCAGATGAGATCCAAAGCGATATCTATCAAACGATGTTTTCAGGGGAAGCCTGGATGGGGGAAGTTGTGAATAGAAGAAAGGATGGTACAACATTTCTATGTGAGCTGGATATCTTTCCATTAAAGGATAAAAATGGAAATATCTTTGCTTATGCAGGTCATCAACACGACATTACCGAGCGCAAGCAGATTGAGGAGGAAATCTTGAGCGTCTCGAATATCCCTGCAGAGAACCCGAACCCTGTTATAAGGATAAGCAGCGATAAAACAATTCTCTATGCGAATGATTCATTCAATAAATTATTGACTAATGCAGGGTTGTCAGAAAAGGATGCCATTAAGATCCTTCCGGATGATCTCTATAGACTTATTGACATTGCCCTGGAGGAAGGAAAGCCGCATATCATGATCGAGGCAAAAGCTGCGGATAGAGTTATTTCCTATAATATTATTCCTATAATGGAACAGGGATATGTGAACCTTTACGGGCGTGATGTTACCGAGCACAATAAGCTTGAGAGAGAATTGAAAGATAAAGTGAAGGACCTTGAGCAATTTTATGAGATGGCCGTGGGCAGGGAACTCAAGATGAAAGAGCTCAAGGAAGAAGTAAAGGGGCTTATGGTTAGGCTCTCAAAATATGAATAGGATTTATTTTTCTGCCTCTGTCTCTTCGCTTTTCGCGGACAAGTTCTGCTTTCTTATTTAACTCGAACCCGGTATTTAAAGGTGAAGCTTGGCGCCGGAGAACCGCCAAAGGTAAAGGTTCCGGTGGTGGTGACCTTGATACTTGTGACATTGCTGTCGCATCCATCGCCGTCAGCTGAAGGGGAGTAATCATACACATACGGTCCGGGGGCAGCTGTGCTTGAGTAGGTTGTGGATCCAAGTGCCAAAGCCGAACTGGTCGAGCCGTCGGTGAAGCTTACCCCTGTTGTTACGTCGTATTTAACACTGCCTGTGTCGATAATGTCGGTAACATAGGTGGAGTTCGCGTCCGGTGATGCGTCACCGGTATTGCTGGGGCTGATGCTGTATTCGATCACGGCGCCGGGGATACGCTTTGGATTCGTAGTGCTGTTAACAGGGTCTGAAATGACCACGCTCAGCTTGGTGACGGTAATAGTCGGTGAGCCGCCAAACCAGTCAGTGTTATTTCCACCGTCAGTTGAGTTAGTCGGGGTGATCGGTTTTTGTGTGGAATGTGATCCGGATGCATCAGACCAGGATACGCTTACATAGTCGATGTTCTTTGTAGCTCCGGAAGTTACATTAAAATTCCAGGCGCTGCTGCCTGTGCTCGATGCCAGTGTTAACAGCTGGCCGGAGGCGCCGTTAAGGGTCACCGTGCCGCCAGACGCGATCGTTGTTGTCTGACCCGCCTCGAATGTGAGGGTATCGGCAGCGGCCACTGACTTGGTCAGGTTGTTGAAAGTAGTGGAACCAGTGATGGCCTGCCCTGTGCCATTTAGGGTTACTGTTGAGGTTCCGGCATTAAATGTACCTCCGTTTCTTGTCCAGTTACCGCCTATGGTCCAGGTGGAACCACCCGCGTTAAAGGTTGAAGAGTTGTTCATGGTTACATTGCCGGAGACAGCCCAGGTGGATGCACCGCTTCCGGTCACGCCGTCTATCTCAGCACTTTTGCGAAGAATCACCGAGCCGAACTGATAACTGGCAGAACGTGCAATCAATTTGCCGGTAAATGTACCATTGTCCCATTGGTCAGCAATTTCCAGGGTGCCTGTAGAAACGATGGGAATGTTTGATGAATTATCCAAAGTACCAAAGATACTGAAAAGCTGGCCCTTATCCCAAAGATAGAGATTATGACTGCCTAAGTTCAGGCTGCCTCCGCCACCTAATACAGATATAGCATCTTCTGCACCTGTCACGGCAACATCGATATCATAGCTGCGTGCGGTCACAGGCGCGGCTGTGCTTCCGGTCATTGCAGAATAAAGAAACATTCCTGTTCCATTTGCACTTTCAATAGTCCCTGTGGTTGAAATATGACTGCTGCTATCGCTGATGAAATGATAGAACTTGTATTTAATGTCTAAAGTGGCTCCAGTACCGATGACCAGGTCTCCTGTACCACTGACCATAGAATGAAATGTGTGAATAGTCAGGTTCAGGGTTGCATTGTCTTCGAGGGTAATATCATTTTCGATCCCAAAAACACCACCGGTATGGGTAATGCTGGCACCATTGGTTATGGTCAGGTTATAGATCCTGTTTGCCCAACCGCCTGCAGGCTTGAGAGTTTTGCCTGTCCCTGTCATCATTAAGGTGCTTGTATCGTAATTAAAGGTGCCAGCTGATGAATCCCAGTTGCCGCTTATGGTAATTGTCGAGGTCCGGGCGGTGTAAGTACCGTTGATGGTAATATCCGCTGCGGCAAGGTTGTAGTTGCTCCCACTTACTGCATCCAGCGTCGCATTGCTATCAACAGTCAGGTTGGCGGTCATGGCGTTGCCGCCGGTAAGATTGCCGGTCAGCGAATAGGTTGTTGCCGCAGTCGGGGTCAGCTGTAAACTGCTGTATGGTACTGTGGCAATGTTAGTTGCTGAGCCTGTCCCGGTATATTTCACCGTTGAGGTGCCGACTGTAAATGTGCCGGAGTTGCTCAGCGGTTCGCCTGTGCCGTCGATTTCCAGAATATAATCTGAACTGCCCAGACCAAGGGTC
>BDTS01000094.1 GCA_002897915.1 bacterium BMS3Bbin09
AGTGGTAAAGGAAACAAAGAAGTAATTGAGAAATATATTAGAAACCAAGGAAGAGAAAAAGATATTGAACAACTCAAAATGTTTTCAGCTTGAACATGACGCCCTGCGGTCTCTGCCGCAGGGTAGTTCACAGATCCGCCTTACAATACTGGTTCTGCCTTTGAACACTATGATGATGGGATTGAACATTCAATCTGGTTATCTCTGATTAGAGACAGGCTTGTCATACTTAAGACTCTTTTAAAGGATACTGGAAGTATCTGGATAACGATTGATGACAATGAATGTCATTATTTGAAGGTATTGATGGATGAAATATTCGGCAGAAAGCATTTTGTTGCTAATGTGGTCTGGCAAAAAAGAACATCGCCAGATATGAGAGCTACAATAGGTGCTGGGCATGATCACATTTTAGTCTTTGCTTTGGACATAGATAAATTTAAACAAATAGTTAAACCCTTAGAGAAGACAGATGAACAGAAACGAACTTATAAAAATACTGATAATGATCCACGTGGTTCATGGGTCTCTTCTGATTTTACTGCGCAAGGATACCGACCCAACCAAATGTATAAGATAACAACTCCAGGAGGCAATGAATACTATCCACCTGAAGGGAGATGTTGGAAAAATATCGAATCAGTTTATCTTAAGCTTTTTGAAGAAGGCAGAATGTGGTTTGGTAATAATGGAAATGGGGTACCGAGGAGAAAAACATATCTTGCAGAATCGTTGGGACAGACTGCTTGGACATGGTGGACGAATGCTGAAGTTGGACATACACAGGAAGCCAAGAAAGAAATAATATCTTTGTTTAGTTCATCGAATGCCTTTGATACTCCTAAACCAGAACGATTGATTAAGAGGATTGTTGATTTAACTACAAGTGAACAAGATATTATTCTCGACTCTTTCCTTGGTTCCGGGACAACCGCTGCTGTTGCTCACAAAATGAATCGAAAATGGATAGGCATTGAACTCGGTGAACATTGCAACACCCATTGTTTACCACGCTTGAAGAAGGTTGTTGACGGCACGGATCAGGGCGGGATTTCCAAAGCTATGAACTGGCAGGGCGGCGGGGGATTCAAGTATTTCTATCTTGCTCCAAGCTTATTAAAGCAAGATAAATACGATAACTGGATTATTGACGAGCGTTACAACGCTGATATGCTTGCCGCAGCTATGGCAAAGCATGAGGGCTTTAAATTCAGTCCCGATGAATCGGTATACTGGAAACAGGGGCGATCAACGGAGAAGGATTATATATTCACGACAACAAATTTCGTAACAGTCAAGGAGCTGGACAGGATACATGATGATATGAAGCCTGATGAAAGTCTTTTGATCTGCTGTAAATCATTCTCCAAGGCATGCGCTGACCGTTACGCCAACATCACCGTTAAAAAGATACCAAACATGCTCCTGGGCCGGTGTGAATTCGGCAAAGAAGATTACAGCTTGAATATCGTGAGTATGCCTGTTGATCCTGATGCACCTGAGTTTGTGCCCGCTGGGCCGCCTGAAAAAACCAAAAAGAAACGTGAGAGCAAGGAACCGACATTATTTCATACAGGGGACGAATAATGGACAAAATCGCAGCTTCAATAAGGAACAGGCTGAGCCTCAGACCGCCGCAGGAAGAGAGTCTTAATATTCTTGCAGAATTATCGGGCAAATTATCACTTAAAAAGAACGCGGATTTAGAGACAGAGCTTGAAATAGTTAAGGGTGAGCATCCCACCTGCACCGACTTTGAAAGAAGTTTCCCCTCTATGTGTTTTGCCTTGGCTACCGGTGTCGGCAAGACCAGGCTCATGGGGGCATTTGTTGCTTACCTTTATCTGACAAAGGGGATAAAGAACTTCTTTGTATTGGCGCCAAACCTTACGATCTATAATAAGCTCATTGATGATTTTTCTCTTTCAACCCATCCCAAATATGTATTTCAGGGCATAGGAGAATTTGTCCATAATCAGCCCGTAATTATAACAGGAGATAATTATCAGAACGCAAAGTTATTTGGGTCAGACGTACATATCAATGTGTTCAATATTTCGAAGATCAATGCTGAAACAAGAGGCGGAAACGTGCCGCGTATGAAAAGGCTCTCGGAATTTCTAGGGGAATCATACTTTAATTATCTCTCCAATTTAGATGATCTTGTTTTGCTCATGGATGAATCTCACCATTACCGGGCAACGAGAGGCCTGGAGGTTATCAATGAATTAAATCCAATATTAGGTCTGGAACTAACTGCAACTCCTCAGATTGAGCGTTCAGGGGGATCTATCAAGTTTAAGAATGTTGTATATGAGTATTCTCTGGCAAAAGCTATTCAGGACGGCTTTGTTAAGGAGCCGGCAGTAGCAACACGGAAAAACTTTGATCCTTCCCAGTATTCAGCTGATGAAATTGACAGAATTAAAATGGAAGATGGTATAAGGATACATGAAGATACTAAGGTGGCTATTGAGATCTTTGCAAAGAACAATAACGTTGCATTTGTAAAGCCATTTGTTCTTATAGTAGCCCAGAACACGGAACATGCAAGTATGTTGAAGTCCATGATTATGTCCCAATCATTTTTTAATGGGTATTATGCTGATAAAGCAATGGAAATTCATTCTAAACAAACTGGGGGAGAAAAGGACGAAAACATTGAGCAATTGTTATCACTGGAAGATCCTGACAATAAAATCGAGATAGTCATTCATGTAAATATGCTCAAAGAGGGATGGGATGTTACAAATCTTTATACAATCATTCCTCTTCGTACCGCAACATCCATGACATTAAGAGAGCAGACGATAGGAAGAGGTTTGCGTTTACCATATGGCAAAAGGACCGGAGATCATAAAGTGGATAAGCTGACTATTGTTGCCCACGATAAATTCCAGGAAATAATTGATGAAGCCAATAAACCTGACTCAATTATACGGAAGGAAAATATAATAACAATTGATGAAACGGAACTTGCCAGGCATAAAGAAGTTATTACAGTAACTACGAAATTTGAAGAGGAATTTAAAAGAGAGCAGGAAAAAATTGACACTATTACTGTGCCTGAAGAAAAACAGGAGGCCCAAAACAGGCTGGAAGGTCATAAGATACTAATCGAGGTATTGCCGGATTTAAGAAAACATGTATCCAGTGTAAATGACCTCACACATGATGATATTGAAAAAATAGCCATAGAAAAAGTGAAACAGAAAGTCCAGAGTTCTGTCCAACAGGAAATGTTTGCCGCAGAAATGATCAGAGAAGTCAGGAAAGCATATAAGGCAATTGTAGAAGAATATATTAAAAACATTATTGAAATCCCGAGGATAACTATACTACAGAGCGGGGATTCGAGGTCTGGATTCCATAGTTTTGATCTAGACACAAAGAATCTTAATTATCAGCCTGTTTCAGAAGAGATATTAAGAAAGACGCTCAGGGAACAGGAGAACAGCATTGATACCGTGGTTGGCAAAGGCAGGTTTGCCTATGATAAGCCGGACAATATTATCGTAAATGAACTGATTGATCAGCCTGAAATAAATTATGATGAGCATGTTGATCTGCTATTTAAATTGGCAGAACAAGCGGTTCAAAAATTTCAGTCATATCTCGATGAAGATAAGATAATGAATGTAGTTCAGTATCATAAGCGGGAAATAGCCAAATTCATTTTCTCTCAAATGGAGCCTAATTTCTATTGTGAAGCTCCTGAATATGGGCCGCCTCAAGTGTATCCATTTGATAAGATCAGAGAGCATAATTATTCAAAATTCACTCAGGACAGCATTTATGACTATAGGGAAACAATCACGCCAACAAATACGATTCCCAGTAAGCTATTCAGCGGATTTGTAAAATCCTGTCATAACCTGTACAAATTCGATTCTAAAACAGAAAAAGACTTTGCCAGGATATTGGAGAATGATAAAGATGTTTTAAAATGGTTGCGTCCTGCTCCGAATCAATTTGATATTTACTGGAACCATAACTCAAGCAGATACCGCCCTGATTTTGTCGTGGAAACAAAAGATACTATTCATATGATTGAGACAAAAAAAGAAGGAGATATAGAGTCCCCGGAAGTACAGGAGAAATCGCATGCAGCATTGGAATATTGCAAACATGCTACTAAATATACTACACAACACGATGGAAAACCCTGGGAATATATATTAATCCCTCATAACGCTGTGCAAAGCAATATGGGGTTTCAATTTTTAGTCGATAAATATAAGAGATAAAAGGGCTTACTTCCCTATCTTTGATAAAGGTAATATAAAATATTTTTCGCGCTATCAGAGCCCTGCCACGGACGCTATCTCAGTGAGAATCTTTTCGGCAGCCTCACGGTTGCCTAGTTTTCCAACCCTTACGCTTATTGTTGTGACCCACTGGCCTCTCTCCTTCAGCTTGATGCTCACGCTTTTGCCGTCTTTAGTGAAACCTTCAATATTGGCTTGGGTATCTTTGTTCTCACTGGTTGATATGCTTATCTTAAGGTTTTCGAGGGCGGTGTTTGAAGCGTCCCATGCCTTTGAGTATTCGAGGGGGAATTCTTTTGAGGTATGGCCCTCAAGGTATTGATACCCAACTATCCCTCCGCCGGCCCCGAGGCCTAATAGCGCAAGTTCACAGCCATAAAGGAAAAAAAATGAAACAGCCAGGAGGATAATTTTTTTCGTATTTTTCATGTGAGCTCCTATGTATTTGAACAGCTATGTTAAAATGAATAATTATGATTATACCATTTAATAAAAATAGTTTACTGAAAATAATTGCAGATTCTTTGGAGATAATTAAAGGCGGTGGGATCATCGCTTATCCGACAGAGAGTTTTTACGCTCTGGGGGTGCTGGCAACCAATGAAAAAGCCCTTGGAAATCTTTTTCTGCTGAAAAAAAGGCCAATAGAAAAACCCCTGCCCTTGATTGTCGGCGGGCCGGAAGCTCTCGCGACTGTTGTTAAGACGGTCCCGGACAGGGCAATAGAACTGATGAAAAGGTTTTGGCCCGGTCCTTTGACGATCGTATTTGAGGCAGCAGATAATGTATCTGATCTGTTGACTGCAGGTACCGGCAGAGTGGCTGTCCGGGTTCCGGGTGATAGTATTGCCCTGCATCTGGCAAGGGAAGCGGGGTTTCCCATAACCGCTACAAGCGCTAATATCTCAACGAAGCCGCCTGCCGATAACCCTGATGCTGTCCTGGACTATTTCGGGGATAGTATTGATCTGATTATTGATGTTGGGAAAACTCCCGGCGGAAGGCCGTCGACGATCGTGGATGTTACAACCGATACGTTGAAGATCTTAAGAGAGGGCAGTATTATACTGCAGACCTGACCGCGCGATCATTTTTTTGATAGAAGCGATGCGGCTGCTTCATCAAGCAGGTAAAACAGACTGCCTTCCCCGGGCCTTACCAGTGCCGCCGGCAGTCGGCTCTTTTCGTTCTCGATAACTTCCCTGATTACGCCGGACTTGCCCGGACCTTCAGCCATGAACATAATGTTCTCCGCGTTGTCAATTACAGGGAAGGTCATGGTTATCCTTTCCGACATTATTGTCCCGGAAGGGGGGACCGCTATCGCCGAATGTTTTTTTTCCTTCAATGACGGTGTTCGTGGAAAGAGGGAGGCGGTGTGCCCGTCTTCGCCGATACCGAGCAGCACAAGGTCAAAGCCGGGCCTTGATCTGAAAAAGGAGTTCAGCTCTTTTTCATATTTCAGCGCCGAGGCCTGAGGACTTTCAACAATGGTCGAAATGGGGTGGATATTCTTTGCCGGGATATTGACGTGGCGCAATAATAACTCGTTTATCATGCGGTAATTGTTGTGCTCGTCCTGGTAGGGGACAAAACGTTCGTCAACCATAAATACATGGGTCCTGTTCCAGGGCAATTTCTTTTCTTTGGCTAATTTTTGGAATAAAGTTGCGGGGGTTTTCCCGCCCGAGATAGCCACGGAAAAAAAGCCTTTCTCGTTCACCGTTTTCTCGGCGATCTCAGTCCACTTTCTGACGACATAATCTGTAATGTCGTCTATGTCTTTAAATATTATGATTTGCTTATTTACCATGTCCGCCATTGCCGGCCGTCTTTTTTTATGAGATCATCCGCTTTTTCAGGGCCCCATGTCCCGGCAGTATAGTTTGGGAATTTCCGTGCGGGGTTATCTTTCCACCTTTTTATTATCGGGTCAACAACAGCCCACATGGCCTCAATGCCGTCCTGGCGTGCGAAAAGGGTCCGGTCACCTTTCATGCAGTCGAGCAGCAGCCTTTCATACGGCAGTGCGAAATGGATGCCTTTTATGTCTCTTTCGTATATAAAGTCCATATTTACGGGATATAGCATGTTGCCTATGCCCGGGTGCTTAACCCCGATATGTAAAGACATTTCTTCGAGGGGCTGGACACCGAGTACCAGGACGTTAGGTTCCCTGCTTTCGCATTCGGAGCTGAAGAGACTGAGCGGAGGCTGTTTGAAATGTATACTGATCTCTGTTATGCGTTTTTGCAAGCGTTTACCCGTGCGCAGATAAAACGGGACCCCGGCCCACCGCCAGTTGTCGATATGAAATTTGGCGGCGAAGAACGTGGGGGTGTTAGAGCTGTCAGATATGTCCTTTTCATCACGGTAGCCGGGAATTTTCTTTTCGCCTATTTCACCCGGGCCGTACTGGCCCTGTACCGTGAATTTGTCGATGTATTCTTTGTCCATGGAACGGATAGTGCGGTATACCTTAACTTTTTCGCTCCGTATATGGTCCGCTTCAAAACTTGTTGGCGGCTCCATTGCCACAAGTGCGAGCAGCTGCATCATATGGTTCTGTACGATGTCCCTTATAACCCCCGCCCTTTCGTAGAAGTTCGCCCTGTTCTCTATGCCGATGTCCTCTGCCACCGTGATCTGTACATGGTCTATGTAGTTTCTGTTCCAGAGCGGTTCAAATATGCTGTTTGCAAATCGAAAGAAGAGTATATTCTGGACAGTCTCTTTTCCGAGGTAATGGTCTATGCGGTAGATCTGGTTCTCTTTGAATGAGTGTGAGATGATACTATTCAACCTGGCAGCTGATTCCTTATCGGTACCGAACGGTTTTTCTATAATAACGCGAGAATTGAACTGGCCCTTGCATAGATCGCAGTGCGGCATCATCTCGAATATGCCTGGCAGGAAACCTGGGGGCACTGCCATATAATATATGACATCTTTCATACCTTTTTTGTTGACCTGTGCGGTATCCTCAAGCATTTTGGACAGATCGTCATAACTTTTTTTGTCATCGAATTTTCCCGATATGTAAAAAAGGTGTTTGCTGAAGTTTTCCCAGCATTTATCTGCGATGGAATCATTGCCGTATTTCTGGATGGCCTCTTTTATCAGCTCGCGGTACTCCTCATGTGTCCTTTGGCTTGAGGCGACCCCTATAATGGAATAGTTTTCCGGCAGGTTCTGGTCGTGACACAGGTGATACAGCGTCGGCAGCAGCTTTCTTTTGCTAAGGTCCCCGGAACCGCCGAATATCACCATTGTAAAGGGTTCGATATTGAACCTTTCTGGTGAGACATTGCAGGATTGTTCTGCATTGGGAGATGATGTTATATTTTGGTTATCTGATGGCATATAGTGTTCCTTTTGGGTCGTCGTGCGTCGTTCGTCGCACGACGTATAACGATTATTTCTTCTTGACCCCGTGTCCACCGAACTCATTGCGCAGTGCCGCAATGACCTTTGCGCCGAAGGACTCATCCTGTCTCGAACGGAAACGTTCCAGCAGGGATATGGTTATATTAGGTGCGGGCACGTTCAGTTCAATGGCTTCTGCGACTGTCCAGCGTCCTTCCCCTGAGTCTTCCACATATCCTTGTATCGAGGCGAGGTCAGGTTCTTTGTCAAATGCTCTCTCCGCGAGTTCGAGCAGCCATGATCTTACCACGCTGCCGTGGTTCCAGAGGCCCGATATTTTATGCAGATCGAGGTCGAAATCCTTTTTCGCGTTCATTATCTCGAACCCTTCCGCGTATGCCTGGAGCATGGCGTATTCAATGCCGTTATGGACCATCTTCACAAAATGCCCGGCGCCGGCGGGGCCAACATGCGCGTAACCGTTTTCCGGGGCCAGGGTCTTTATCAAAGGCTCGATCTTTTCAAAGACTTCCTTATCACCGCCTATCATCATGCAGTAGCCTTCTTTAAGTCCCCATATCCCCCCGCTCGTGCCGACATCAAGGAAACCGATCTTCTTCTTCCTGAGCTCTTCTGCCATACGCATGGAGTCCTTGTAATAGGAATTTCCGCCGTCCACCAGTATGTCACCTTCATCCAGCATCCCGGCGAGGTCTTTCAAGGTATCTTCGGTTGCCCTGCCTGCAGGGACCATTGTCCAGATAACGCGAGGTCTTTCAAGCTTTTCTGTGATCTCCTGAAGTGATGCAGCGCCTGCAGCGCCTTTTTCTTCGGCTTTTTTTACGGTTGCTGCGGTGCGGGCGTAGGCCACTACTTCGTGTCTGCCGCCTATTAAACGCTCGACCATATTCATGCCCATTTTACCTAAACCGACAAAGCCTGCTCTCATCGTTTTTTCTCCTATATATTAACGGATAATGGGGGTATGATTTTTTTGTATCTGGCCCCCCTATAGAGTATCTTAATAGAAATATATGGCTTTTACCATGAAAATAATATGATCCTGA
>BDTS01000095.1 GCA_002897915.1 bacterium BMS3Bbin09
TTTGTTGAGTTATCTTCTCTTGTTCTTTGGTTTATTCTTTTTGTTTTTTGCTTTTTGTTTCTTAATTCTTAATTCTTCATTTTTAATTAATCCTAACCCAATCTCTCTTTCTTCGGTATCGACCCGATCGATGCGTACAGTGATCTCTTTCCCGAGGCTGAAGACCCTCTTGGTGCGCCTGCCGGTCAGGCGGTAGGCCTTGTCATCAAAGATATAATAATCGTCGTTAAGCGCCGAGATATGCAGGAAGCCCTCGACAAAGAACTCCTTGAGCTGTACCTTGATCCCGTTCGAGGAGAGCTTTGTCACGATCCCTTCATATTCGTTCCCGACCTTGTCTTTCATGAACCATACGCGCAGCGCGCTGATGATGTCTCTCTCGGCCTCTACCGCGTTCCGCTCGGTCTTTGAAGAGCTTACAGCAATCTCGGGCAGGAGTTTTGCAAGTTCCTTTTTCTTGTTTTCCGAAAATTTCTGCCTGACGATCGTCTCTTTGAGTATCCTGTGTACAATGAGGTCCGGGTACCTCCTGATCGGGGAGGTGAAATGCGTATAACACTCGGAAGCGAGCCCGAAGTGTCCGATGTTCTTTTCGAGATATTTGGCCTGCTTGAGCGACCTGAGCAGGAGGATGTTCAGCAGTTGCTCCATTGGCGTCCCTTTTGTCTTTTTCAGTATGGACTGAAAGAGTTCCGGGCCTGACTTATTGACGTTCAGCCCGAGAGAATTAAATATCGGTTTCAGCTCTTCGAGTTTTGCGGTATCAGGTTTTTCATGCACCCTGTAAAGCGACGGGATGCCGAGCTTCTCGATGTGCGAGCCGACCGCCTCATTCGCGGCTATCATAAAATCCTCGATCATCATATGCGCCAGGTTCCTCTCAGCCTTTAAGATAGCCTCGGGGTTACCCTGTATATCGAGGAGGATCTCAGGCTCCGGGAGGTCAAAGTCGAGACTACCCCTTTTGATCCTCTGCTTTCTCAGGAGAGTATAGAGTTCTTCCATTATGTCGAGGTCCTTAAGGAGGTGTCCGTACTTTTTCCTCTCATCGCGGTCCTTGTCACCGAGTACCTTCTTGACAGAAGTGTAGGTCAGCCTCTCGTTGCTGTTAATGATGCTCGTGTAAAAAGCCTTGTCGATCATCACGCCATTTTTATCAAAGTGCATCTCAGCCGTGACCGTCATCCTGTCCATATGGGGAACCAGGCTGCATAGGTCGTTCGAGAGTCTTTCGGGGAGCATCGGTATGACGTTTCCTGGGAAGTATACGCTCGTCCCTCTCTGCCGCGCTTCCATGTCGAGTTTGGAGTCCCAAGGGACATAATGGCTTACATCCGCAATGTGTACATATAATATATAACCGTTTTCAGTTCTTTCGATCGAGACAGCGTCGTCAAAGTCTTTTGCTGTCTCGCCGTCGATCGTCACGGTCATGAGCTTGCGGCAGTCGACCCTGTTCTGGAGAGACGCTTTTGGCGAGAATCCGGCCGTCTCCTGACGCACGCCCGGCGGGAAATTGCCGGGGAGTGAATACTCCTCGATTATCAGTTCTATTTCCTGCGCAGGTTCTGTTATATGGGGAAGGATCTTTACGACCTTGCCCTCGGGCGGTTTAACCTCGGTCGGGAATGAAGTGATCTCGACTACAACCTTATCACCGTCCTTCGCGCCGTGCCTGTCAGCAGGGTTGATCATTACAAAAAAAGGCACCCTTTTGCCCTTAGGCTTTACATAAAAGGAATTCTTTTCGCGGCAAAGCTCACCTATGATCCTCTGCTGCCCGCGCTCAAGGATCTTGATAATACTGCCTTCCATTCTCACCGGGCTTTCGACCCTTGCCACAACGCGGTCCCCGGTCATTGCCCCCAATGTCTTTCTCGGCGGTATGAAGAGGTCGCGCATGCCCGATTTTTCTGATATGACAAAGCCGAAACCGTCCTTATGCGCCTCGAATGCGCCGGTAAAGAGGTTCATCTTGTCTATCAGGCCGAAGAGCCCTGTCTTCGTTCTGTAGATATCGCCGGACTTTGTAAGTGTCCTGAGGATGCGCTTGAGTGTCTGGACCTCGGTCTTGTCTACATTCAGGTCCCTTGCAACTTCTCTTACACTGACCGGTTTGGTGGCCGTTGTCTTGAAGAAGTTAAAAACTGATTCTCTGTCTATTATCTTTTCCATTATTATTTTGCTATTTTTTCCTTTATTGCGTTTACCATTGCGTCGACTGTTGCCACTTGAGGCATTATGCCGACCTTGAGTCCCGCCTTCTCAACCGCCTTTGCGGTAACAGGGCCGATTACTGCGATGGTAACGTCTTTGAGAAGATCGATCGCATCCTCTCCCATTATTTCCATATAGTTATTGAATGTTGCGGCTGACGTGAATGTTGCGATCGTTATTTTTCCTTCTTTGAGGAAACGCTTCATCCGCTTGCCGTGTGTTGCCGGTTTTTCCGTTTTGTACGCGGTAAAGACATCGATCTCTCCGCCAAGCTCTTTTATCTTTTCAGGAAAGACCGCCCGTGCGTCCTGTGCCCTCGGAAGGAGGATCCTGACCCCGTCCAATCTCTCTGAATTATTTGCTTTTATGAATGCCTCTACAAGGCCTTCGGCATTGAACTCCTTTGGAATAAGGTCGACCTTTATACCGTGTTTGTTTATCTCTGCCGCGGTTTTTGTGCCGATCGCGCATATCTTGACTCCCTTGAGGTCCCTGATGTCCCTCTCCCTCTCTATTAATCTGCGGAAGAAAAACTTCACGCCGTTCACACTTGTCAGCACGAGCCAGTTATAGAAATCTATCTTCTCTATCGCGCGGTCAAGCTCTGTCCAGTCGTCCGGAGGCACTATCCTGATCGTATGGAACTCAACTATCTCAGCGCCGAGTTCCTCGAGCGGGTCGAATCCTTCAGTATGTTCCCTTGTAACGAGTATGCGCTGGCCGAATAGGGGTTTGTCCTCGAACCACTTCAGTTTTTTCCTCAGGTTCACTACTTCACCGACAACCATTACAGCCGGAGGCTTGATGTGATTTGCCTTTACGAGTTCAGTTATATTCTCGAGGGTGCCGACCAGTGTTGTCTGGTCCGCCCTTGTGCCCCATCTGACAACAGCAACCGGGGTCCCGGGGTTCCTGCCGTGCTCGATCAGTTTTTCACAGACCTTCGAGATGTTCTTTACTGTCATCAGAAAAACTATTGTTCCCACGCCGGTAGCGAGGCCTGCCCAGTTAATGGAGCTCTCTTTTTTTGTTACATCCTCATAACCGGGTACGATCGCGAAAGAAGATGAATACGCCCTGTGTGTAAGCGGGATGCCTGCGTATGCCGGCGCCGCTACAGAGGAGCTTATGCCCGGCACGACCTCAAAGCTGATCCCTTCATCTACAAGTGCTTCCGCCTCTTCTCCCCCGCGTCCGAAGACGAAAGGGTCCCCGCCCTTGAGTCGGCATATTATCTTGCCCTCTTTGGCTTTTTCGACGAGGGTGCGGTTGATATTGTCCTGCGTCATGTCATGCTTTCCGCCGCGTTTGCCTGCGTAAATGAATTCCGCGTTGTGGTTTATGTAGTTCAGTATCTGGGCATTCAGGTGAAAATCGTAAACTACTACTTCCGCCTTCTGGAGGCACTTGAGCCCCTTTACTGTTAACAGCCCGACATCTCCGGGGCCTGCGCCGACTATGTATACTTTTCCTTTTTTCATTAGTTATCTGTTCTCACTTTTTTAGACTATGACAAGGTTGTCTCTGTGTATAACCTCGTCTGAATATTTATAGCCCAATATTTTTTCTATTTCCGATGTCTTTTTGCCTTTGATCTGCTTAAGGTCCTTCGATGAGTAATTGGTCAGGCCCTTTGCGATCTTTTTGCCGTCGGCATTGAGGCACTTTATATAATCACCGACCTCAAAACCGCCTTCAACTCCGGCTATCCCTGAAGGCAGGAGGCTCCTGCCCATTTCTGTAAGGGCCTTTACCGCGCCTTCATCAAGCCGTATCGATCCTTTTGTTCTTACACCGTAGGCGATCCATCCTTTTTTGGAGGAGAGCCGCTCTTTTTTTGGTTCAAAGTAGGTGCCTACCTCTTTACCGTGTATAAAGCGCGGAAGCAGGCTGCTCTTCTTTCCGCTCATTACAACAACGGGTATCCCGTGGTCATTCGCCTGTTTGGCGGCAAGGAGCTTTGAATACATCCCGCCTGTGCCGACCGCGCTGCTCTTTCCACCGGCCATCTTTTCGATATCAGGCGTTATTTTATCTACATGTTTGATGATCTTTGAACCTTTATTGATCGGGTCCATTGAGTATAGGCCCTCGACGTCCGAAAGTATTATGAGCATATCCGCTTCGACCAGCCCAGCTGTCAGAGCGGCCAGCATGTCATTGTCACCGAACTTTATTTCATCGACCGCGACCGGGTCGTTCTCATTTATCAGCGGAATGACACCGTAGCTCATGAGCGTGAATATGGTGTTCTTTGCGTTTATGTACCTGAGGCGGTTTTCAACGTCGTTCCTTGTTAGAAGTATCTGCGCGACCTTCTTGTTGAACCTGGCAAAATTCTGTTCGTATGCCCACATGAGGCTTGACTGGCCGATCGCTGCTGCTGCCTGTTTTAGCTGTATATCTTTGGGTATTTTCTTTAGATTGAGCTTCTTCAGTCCTGCTGCAACCGCACCGGATGAGACGATTACCACTTCATTCCCGGCATCTATAACTTCGGAGATCTCCTTTGATAGAGAGCTGAGCCTCCTGGTGTTGAGGCCCTGTTCAGCTGAAGCAAGGATATTGCTCCCTATCTTTATTACGATCCGTTTGATCTTTCTGTCACTATTCTGTTTCATCCCGGTTAAAGCTTACCGCCTTTATGTTCCTTCACCTTTTTTGCCAGGTGGGACGTCAGTTCCTTAAGTCCATCTCCTGTAACAGAGCAGACAGGATAAAAATCATAGCTTTTATCTTTACAGTATTGCGCAAGCCTGTCAAGTCTTTTCCCGTCACCCTTTATATCCAGTTTTGTCGCAGCGATGATCTGAGTTTTTTTCATCAGATCACTGCTGTAAAGCTTGAGTTCATTATTGATCTTTTTAAAGTTTTCAACGGGATCGCCTTCCTCCATATCGGATATATCCACCAGGTGCAGCAGAATGGATGTTCTTTCCACGTGACGGAGGAACTGGAACCCGAGCCCTGTTCCTTTGTGGGCGCCCTCTATTAGCCCGGGAATATCGGCGATCACAAAACTGCCGTAGTCTCCGTAATTGACAACACCTAAGATAGGCGACAGAGTTGTGAATGGATAATCCGCGATCTTCGGCTTTGCTGAAGAAAGTGACGAGATTAAAGTGGATTTGCCCGCGTTCGGAAGCCCGAGCAGTCCGACATCAGCGAGCAGCTTCAGTTCCAGTAAAATGTCCCTTTCATCACCGGGCTCTCCGGGCTGTGCGAACCTGGGCGTCCGTCTTGTCGATGACTTGAAATGGACGTTACCGAGGCCTCCCCTTCCACCTGTTGCGACAGTGAACCTTTGTTTTTCTTCCGTAAGGTCCGCCAGCATCTCCCCTGTCTCCGCTTCCTTTACCATGGTTCCTATCGGGGCATATATGACGAGGTCCTTGCCGTTCCTGCCGTGCATGTCCTTGCCCTTGCCGTGCTCACCTTTTTCGGCCCTGTAGTGCTGCTTGAGCTTTATATCCAGGAGGGTATTGACGTTACTGTCTGCGATGAAGATAATATGTCCTCCCCGTCCGCCGTCGCCGCCGTTCGGGCCTCCCCTCGGGACGAACTTCTCCCGCCGGAAGCTTACACAGCCTCTGCCGCCGTCACCGGCCTTAATATATACCTTTGCCTGATCTATGAATCTCATTGTTTTATATTATACCCATGGGCATAAGTTTCGTAAGAAGTAGATGAAATCTCCAATTTCATCTATTCAACTCAACTTTACATCCTTTGATCTCAGGTCCGCATTAAATAAAAAAGGGCGGGTAAAAAACCCGCCCTTCGATGATATAGCCGAATTAAGCGGTCCGCCTGAGGCGGATCCGCTTCAATGAGACTTATGCCTGTGGTATAAAGTGATTTTTTTATTTTTACTTTTAAGCCTGAGCCAGTGGGTATACACTTATCTGCTGCTTGGTCTTGCTTTTGTGCTCGAATTTTACCGTACCTAGTATCAAGGCGAAGAGGGTGTCATCTTTTCCAATGCCGACATTGTTGCCGGGATGAAACTTGGTCCCTCTCTGCCTTACGAGAATATTGCCCGCTTTAACGGTCTCTCCCCCGTATTTTTTTACACCAAGGCGTTTTGACTCACTGTCACGACCATTTCTTGTACTACCGACGCCTTTTTTATGAGCCATTTTCTATTCCTCCCAATACCTTTAATCAGGCTGATATTTTCTTGATCTTTACTGATGTGTGCTGCTGTCTGTGTCCTCTAAGTCTTTGGTATCCTTTTCTCATCTTCTTCTTGAACACAAGGACCTTTTTACCCTTTTCGGTCTTCAGTACATCGGCAGTCACTGTTGCTTTAGCAATGTAAGGATTGCCGCAAGAGACCTTGTCGCCATCTGATATCAGTACAACGTTGTCAAAGGTAACAGTCTCATTGTCAGCGATATTAAGTTTCTCAACTTTTAGAATATCGCCTTCTGAAACCCTGTATTGTTTGCCGCCAGTTTCTATTATTGCGTACATAAGTATGCCTCCAGATTCAAAAGTCGATACATTTTTTAACATATATATATAAATAATGTCAATTCTGTTTGATATGATTTAATCAATAATGAAATATACCGGGGAAACCGCGAGTATCTCTTTGAAATAACCGAATAGCGTTATCCTGGTGATCTATCCCCTTTTGCAGGTAAAGATTTTTTCAAAAGGACCGTTAAAAAGATTACTGGGAAAAGGAGGAAAATTGAAGAAAATTCTGCCGGCAATATTATTTTCATTAGTTATAGTTACTTCTTTCACTAATAATGCCGCTGCTTCAGATGTAATAATAAGCGGCTCATTCCAGTTTGACTGCACCCTTTCTGCCAAGTTCATGGAAAAACACGGGTATAGCTTTATAGAAGAAAGCTACTATGGAAGTTATTTGTCGACGAACATGTATGCCGCAGAGGATGTTGAAGTTATCATTAAGAATGAAGACGGTACTATTTTAGGAACAGGGGTAGCAGATAAGAAAGGCAAGTTCTCTATTAGTGTGCCCCATGAAGATATCTACAGGATAGTAGCCAGGTTCCATGACCGGGAAACTGACAAAATGGTAGAGTTCAAGGACATAGAAAGGGTTATTGTGTATGTTGGTTTCTTTAAATCGGAAACAGTGGACATATGGATGGCAAAAGCGTCCAGGGATGATTGCGGCAATTGTGATGTCAGGTATCTCGAAGTAAAAAAATAACGTTGTTGCTTATATTAAGGACAGTAGTTCTTCTACAGGAAGGTCTGCTTCTGTCCACTCGTCTATCCCGCCTTTATATCCCTTTACATTAGGGATATTTAACATTTTCAGCTCCTGGTAATGATTTTTTCTGAAAATAACATTTACAATAAAAACTGTTAATTATCGTTTTGAGATAATCATTTGTTTTATAAAAATGTTTCGGTTAAATTAACTATATGTCAAATCAACCAAAAAGATACGCTATGCTCATTGACCTTGAAAGGTGCATAGGATGTTTTGCATGCCAGGTAACATGCCAGGCAGAACATGATCTGCCATTCGGAAACTTCCGATGCAGGGTCGAGACATATCAATCAGGCAGCTATCCTCACATCAATAAGACCTTTTTGCCCCGCCTTTGTAATCATTGCGATAAAGCGCCATGTATAGAGTCATGTGAAGAAAAGGCCCTTTATAAAAACCGGGATGGGATAGTAATGCTAAATAAAGACATATGCACCAGCTGCCAAACGTGCTATGACAAGTGTCCCTATAATGCAATTAGTGCTGACCCGATTACCGGAGAAGCTCAAAAATGTGATTTTTGCTACAGTCGGCTCAAGAGGGGTGAGCAGCCTGTATGCGTGATGAGCTGTATGGGGAAGGCGATCATGTTCGGTGATATAAATGACAAGAAGAGCATGATATCGATCGCTCTGGGGATAAGTAAGGTCAAGGTTCTGGACTCTGAACAAGAAACAGGTCCAGGTGTCTTTTATATGATTGACAGGGAGATAGGCAAAGAGTTCCCTTTAACGA
>BDTS01000096.1 GCA_002897915.1 bacterium BMS3Bbin09
TAACGGATAAGGGCAGCAGGTCTACTTCAGGACAAATGATGTTACCGGAGTTGCAACGCTTCCCGAGGGAGTAGAGATGGTAATGCCCGGCGATAATGTCACGATAAATGTTGAGTTGATCGTGCCGATCGCGATGGAGAAGGAGCTGAGATTCGCAGTAAGGGAAGGCGGCAGGACCGTAGGCGCCGGAGTTGTTACGGAAATAATCGAATAAGAACCTGCCTGCCGGTAGGCAGGCGACGGTAAGCGCATAAACGCAGAGGACGAACAATAAAAATATGAACGAAAAAGTAAGAATTAATTTAAGGGCATACGATCATAGGCTGCTTGATCAGTCTGTAAGGGAAATTGTCGAAACGGCAAAAAGGACAGGAGCAAGGATATCGGGTCCGGTGCCGCTGCCGACCAGGATCCATAAGATCACTGTCCTTAGGTCGCCACATGTTGACAAGAAATCAAGGGAACAGTTTGAGATAAGGACCCATAAGAGGCTTCTGGATATACTTGATCCGACCCCTCAGACGGTTGACGCACTCATGAAACTTGATCTTGCCGCAGGTGTGGATGTAGAGATAAAGTTATGAAAGGTATACTAGGTAAAAAACTCGGAATGACGCAGGTCTTCACTGAAGACGGTCGTATGGAGGTTGTTACGGTCATAGAAGCGGGGCCGGTCAAGGTTGTACAGAAGAAGGTAAAAGACAAGGATGGCTACGACGCCTTGCAGCTTGGTTTTGATGAGATCAGAAAGCTCAAGAACGTAACGAAGCCGATGTCCGGACACTTCAAGAAATCATCAGTTGCCCCGCAGCGATTTTTGAAAGAGATCAATATGGAAGGTTTTAACGCCGGAGATAATATCGCTGTTGATATATTCGCAAAAGGCGAAAAGGTGAATGTTGTGGGCACATCAAGCGGTAAAGGCTTTCAGGGTGTAATGAAGCGTCATAATTTCAAGGGCGGCCCGGCCTCTCATGGTTCAAATTTTCACAGGGCGCCCGGATCAATCGGTCAGAGTGCCAGTCCTTCCAGAGTATGGAAGGGTATGAAAATGGCCGGACATATGGGAAACGCGAGAGTGACTGTGCAGAACATTGAGATCTTTGATATTAAAAAGGACCAGAATTTAATGCTTGTCAAAGGTGCGGTGCCGGGAGCTAAAGGGAGTTATCTCATTATCAGCTCAGAATCTCCAGTCGCTGTTAAGGAAGGCTAATGCAGGTAGAAATCATAAATAAGGAAAACAAGAAAGTTGGTAAGGTAGATCTTCCCGATGATATATTCGGTGTTGATGTTAAAAAGGGTCTCCTACACGAAATAGTACGCAATCATCTTGCCAATAAAAGGCAGGGAACCGCATCTACCAAGACAAAGGGTCTTGTGAGCGGCGGCGGCAGAAAGCCTTATAAGCAGAAGGGAACTGGCAGGGCAAGGGCTGGAAGCAACAGATCACCATTATGGAAGGGCGGCGGCACGGTTTTCGGTCCGCAGCCAAGGGACTACTCTTATAAGTTGCCGAAAAAAGTAAAGTGGGGGGCGCTCAACTCGACACTTTCCGCCAAGATCGCTGATGATGAAGTGATAATTATTGACAGTATTACCATTACGGAGCCAAAGACAAAGCTGGTCAAGGATCTCCTTGCCGGAATCGGAATAACAAGTGGTGTGTTAATAATAGTGCCTGAAAAGAATGGAGCACTTGAGATGGCTGTCCGTAATATCCCCAAGGTGGATGTTGCAAGGGTGAATGAGTTGAATGTATATTCCATTCTTTCACATCACAGGCTTCTTATAGTTAAAGACGCTGTCGAAAAAATGAAAGAGACATACCTGGCATGAAAAACAGACATGATATACTTATAAGCCCGATGCTGACTGAAAAAGGAACATTGCTGAAGGAGCAGGACAATAAGGTACTGTTCAAGGTAGCAATGGGCGCTAATAAGATTGAGATAAAGAGAGCAGTCGAAGAGAATTTAAAGGTCAAAGTTGAGCGGGTGGCTACTATCGTGTGCAAGGGTAAGATCAAGCGTATGGGCAAGCATGAAGGTAAAAGATCCGATTGGAAAAAAGCAATAGTCACCCTTAAAAAAGGTGAAAAACTGGATTTTATAGAAGGTGTATAAATGGGAATAAGAAAATATAAACCGACATCGCCGGGCACACGTTTCAGGAGCGGCTCTGATTTTTCCGAGGTAACGGAGACAACGCCCTATAAGCCTCTTGTGAGGCCCCTGAAGAAAACCGGCGGCAGGAACAATACAGGACGTATTACATCATGGCAGAAGGGCGGCGGCCATAAAAGGCAGTACAGGGTCATCGACTTTAAGCGGAACAAGCTCAATATCCCGTGCACGATCGAAACTATAGAGTATGATCCTAATAGAACGTCGTTGATCGCCTTATTAAAGTATGCTGATGGAGAGAGACGCTACATAATTGCACCTCAGGGGGTAAAGGTTGGAGACAGTCTGGTATCGGGTCCTGATTCCGAGATCAAGACAGGGAACGCGCTTCCAGTGAAGAATATCCCGCTCGGTATGGTTATTCACAATATTGAACTACGGCCCGGACAGGGAGGCAAGATCGCAAGGAGTGCGGGTACATATGCCCAGCTTGTTGCAAAGGACGGGAAGATGTGCCAGGTAAAGCTTTCTTCTTCAGAAGTCCGGTATGTGCCTGCCGATTGCATGGCCACACTCGGGCAGGTCGGTAATGCCGAGATCGAGAATATCTCGATCGGTAAGGCCGGAAGGAACCGCTGGCTCGGCAAAAGGCCCCATGTAAGGGGTGTTGTAATGAACCCTGTAGACCATCCGCTCGGTGGTGGTGAGGGCAAGAGTTCCGGAGGCAGGCCGCCTGTATCTCCATGGGGCAAGCCGGAAGGCAAGAAGACAAGAAAAAACAAAAAGACTGACAGAATGATTGTCAGGAGAAGAAATAAAAAGTAATAAATAAGATTATTCAGGAGGAGTAGTTTTGCCAAGATCTCTAAAAAAAGGACCATACGTAGATGCCAAGCTCATGAAGAAGATTGATCTGATGAATGAGAAGAACGAAAGAAATGTGATTAAGACCTGGTCCCGGAGATCTACGATATTTCCTGATTTTATCGGCCACACGCTTGCCGTGCACAACGGGAGGAAGTTCATCCCTGTTTATGTAACGGAAAACATGGTCGGCCACAAGCTTGGAGAGTTTTCTCCTACAAGGACATTTAGAAGTCACTCAGGTGACAAAAAGAAAATAAGCTAATAAGCCGCAAGAGGAATATAAAATGGAATCAAAGGCTATATTAAAATATTCAAGGATAGCACCAAGGAAGGTGAGAAGGGTCACTAAGCTGATAGCAGGCGTGAAGGCCGGTGAAGCCCTCGTAAATCTTGGATTTCTTCCTCAAAGAGGCGGCAAGATCGTTGCAAAGGTACTGAAATCCGCCATAGCGAACGCAGAGCAGAAAAAAGTTGCGGATCCCGAATCAATGAGAATAGCAAAGATCTTTGTGGACCAGGGTCCATCAATGAAGAGAATGAGCACTCGCTCTATGGGCAGGGCGGATATGATCAAGAAAAGGTCATGTCATATTACAGTGATTTTAGAGGATTAATACTAGGAGGTTAGGTTTTGGGTCAGAAGACACATCCGACAGGGATCAGGCTGGGGATCATAAAAACATGGAACTCTAAGTGGTTTGCCAGAAAGAACTACAAGGAATTATTGCATGAGGATCTTATGATACAGAAGCATATTAAAGAGAATCTATTTCATGCCGGAATTTCCAAGGTAGAGATCGAGAGGACCGGCCAGAAGATAAAGGCGTCGATACATACTGCACGCCCCGGGATAATAATCGGTAAAAAGGGCGCTGAAGTCGAGAAGCTGAAGAAAACACTCGAAAAGCTGACCGGCAAAGAGCTCTCAATAGATATTAAAGAAGTCAGGAAACCTGAACTGGACGCGCAGCTTGTTGCGGAGAACATAGCTCTTCAGCTTGAGAAAAGGATAGCGTTCAGGAGGGCGATGAAAAAGTCGGTTGCTTCTACAATGAGGTTCGGCGCACTCGGGATAAAAGTAGCCTGTTCAGGACGTCTGGCAGGTGCTGAAATAGCGAGGGATGAGTGGTACAGGGAAGGAAGAGTCCCGCTCCACACATTCAGATCCGATATTGATTATGGAACAGCAGAAGCCAAAACGACATATGGAAGGATCGGCGTAAAGGTCTGGATATATAAAGGTGATATACTGAGGGAGCCGGGAATCCCACCTGTTGGTGAGACCGCTTCTTAAGGAGATAGATAATTATGTTAATGCCTAAAAAGGTAAAGTACAGAAAAATGCAGAAAGGTCGTATGACCGGGAAGGCCTACCGTGGTTCAAAGGTCTCATTCGGAGAATACGGACTGAAGGCAATGGAGCCCGGCTGGATATCCAACCGTCAGATCGAATCTGCCAGGGTTGCGATCAATAGACATGTTAAGAGGGGTTGTAAGGTCTGGATAAGGATCTTTCCGGATAAGCCTATAACTAAAAAGCCCGCTGAAACCAGGATGGGTAAGGGTAAGGGCGCACTTGAGACATGGGTTGCAGTTGTGAAACCCGGGAGAGTACTCTATGAAATGTCAGGTGTTGATGAAACTGTTGCTAAAGAGGCAATGAGGCTGGCTGCTCACAAACTTCCGATCGCTACTAAATTCGTTAAAAGGATGGGGCAATAATGAAGAAGCCATCTGAATTCAGGACAATGACTGTAGAAGAACTAAAACAGGAAGAGGGAAACCTCCGTAAGGAACTATTTAACCTAAGGTTTCAGAAGGTTACCGGCGAGATCGAGAACCCTATGAGAATAAGACAGACAAGAAAAGATATTGCAAGGGTTTTGACGGTTATAACCGAGAAAAATAAGAAGTAGGGGCTTATCGCAATAGGCCCTTACATATAGGACAGGGAAGGTAGAGATGCCGAAAAAGAATTATACAGGTGAAGTAATAAGTGACAAAATGCAAAAAACGGTTGTGGTTGCTGTAACCAGACTGACACAGCATCCGCTGTATAAGAAGACGATTAAAAAGGTCGTAAAGTTTAAGGCCCATGACGAAGAAGGTACTTCCAAAAAGGGAGATATCGTATCCATTACAGAGTCAAGGCCTTTAAGTAAAGACAAAAGATGGAGAGTCTTGGATGTAGTTAGAAGAGGCAGCGAATGATACAACAGGAAAGTGTTTTAGATGTAGCTGACAATTCAGGTGCCAAAAGGGTTCTATGTATAAAGGTGCTGGGCGGTTTTCACAGGCGTTACGCCAGGATCGGAGATAAGATCGTCGTAGCTGTAAAGGAAGCGGAGCCTAACTCTAATATCAAAAAAGGTACTGTTGCAAAGGCAGTAGTGGTAAGGACCAAAAAGGCCATGCGGAGACCTGACGGATCATATATCAGATTCGATCAGAACGCGGCTGTACTTATTAACGCAGAAGGCGAGCCTGTTGGAACAAGGATATTTGGACCGGTTGCAAGGGAACTCAGATGGAAAGAGTTCATGAAAATAGTTTCACTTGCACCAGAGGTCCTTTAATAAAGGAGCAGATGTGGGTTTAGACATTAAGAAAAACGATATAGTAATGGTTGTTGCCGGCGACGAGAAAAGCAAAAAGGGCAGGGTAATTGCCATCTTGAACGAAGGAAGCAGACTATTTATAGAAAACGTGAATATGATAAAGAAGCATATGAAGCCGAACAAGCAATATTCACAGGGTGGAATTATTGAAAAAGAAGCTCCCGTTCATAGATCAAATATTATGCTTGTATGTCCTAAATGCGACAGACCGACAAAGATCGGCAACAAGATACTTGAGAATGGAAAGAAGATACGGGAATGCAGGAAATGCGGGGAGGTCATTGAGTAACGCGCATGATCAGGTTAAAAGATAAATATAAGAACGAAGTAGTGCAACAGTTGATGAAAGATTTTTCCTACGGAAATATTATGGAGGTTCCCAAGCTCAAGAGCATTGTGCTGAATGTAGGCATGGGAGAAGCCATCCAGGACATAAAGCCTTTGCAGGCCGCTGCCAGGGAACTGGCGGTTATATCCGGACAGCAGGCGGTGATTACGAGGGCCAAAAAGTCCATAGCCGCATTTAAGCTCCGTGAGAACATGCCGATCGGATCCAAGGTCACGCTGAGGGGAGACAGGATGTATGATTTCCTTGATAGATTTATCAGCCTCGCGCTGCCCAGGATAAGGGACTTTAAAGGTATACCGTCAAAGTCATTCGACGGAAGGGGTAATTATGCCTTCGGAATCAAGGAACAGATAATATTCCCTGAGATCGATTACGACAAGGTAGTAAGCATGCACGGTATGGACATAGTTATTGTCACATCCGCCAAGACAAATGATGAAAGCAAGGCGCTTCTTAAATATCTGGGAATGCCTTTTGAAAATTAAAATTTTAAGAAGGAAAGTTAATGGCTAAAAAGAGTCTTATAGCAAAACAGAAAAGGGAGCCAAAGTTCAAGGTAAGGGCATATAACAGATGCCTCTTGTGCGGCAGGCCCCACGCTTATCTTAGAAAATTCGGAATGTGCAGGATTTGCTTCAGGACACTTGCCTTAAAAGGCATGATCCCTGGAGTTACAAAATCCAGCTGGTAGAGGTAAATTAATTATGATGACTGATCCGATCGCAGACATCCTTACAAGGGTAAGGAACGCCAATATGGCCAAGCTTGAAAAGGTCGATGTGCCCGCTTCAAAAATGAAGATCGAGCTGACAAAGATTCTCAAGGAAAAGGGTTTCGTAAAGAGCTTCAAGGTCATAAGGGACAGGAAACAGGGAATTATCAGAATTACCCTTAAGTACTACGAAGGAGAAGAGACGGTTCTAACCGGGCTGAAGAGAATAAGTAAGCCCGGGAGAAGGATCTATGTAGATAAGGACAATATACCAAGGGCCATGGGTGGATTTGGTATAACTATTCTTTCAACATCAAAAGGTATATTGACTGATGATGTGTGCAGGCGCGAAGGAATAGGCGGCGAAGTCATATGTAGTGTGTGGTAAAAATGGTTTTGTAGGGGCATATAGCAATATGCCCGTACTGAGAGGACGATAGCTAATATGTCAAGAGTAGGTAAAAATCCGATAGATGTTCCGGAAGGTGTAGATATTAAATTGACGGGGAACCTTGTAACTGTAAAGGGTCCCAAGGGTGAGTTGAAGTGGAACTTCCGCGAAGAGATGAAGGTATCTCTAAAAGACAAGGTTGTTACAGTTGAAAGGGATTCCGAAAGCAAATTGGACAGGTCGCTTCATGGTACCACAAGAAGCATCATAGCTAATATGATCACAGGTACCAGCAGCGGTTATACAAGAGAGCTTGAGATCTCGGGTGTTGGGTACAGGGCACAGGTGCAGGGTCAAAAGATCACATTTACCCTGGGATATTCACATGCTGTTGAGTTTAGCCTACCTGACGGTATAACCGCAGAGGTCGACAAGAAACAGACGAACCTGACCCTTCACGGAATAGATAAGCACTTGATCGGCCAGGTTGCCGCTAACATACGTATGCTCAGAAAGCCGAACGTTTACAAGGGCAAGGGCATTAAGTATGCTGAAGAGAGATTGAAACTTAAGGTTGGCAAGTCCGGCAAGTAGAAATTTACAACATAATAGAATTAAGAGGTGAAGACTTTGGGTGCAAGTAAGAACGACGCAAGAAAGAAAAGACATAGAAGGGTAAGAAAAAAGGTTTCCGGAACAACAGAGAAGCCCAGGCTTAATGTTTTTAGAAGCCTTAAACATATATATGTTCAGGTCATAGATGACAACACCGGCGTGACTCTTGCCGCGGCTTCGACTGCTGATAAGGAATTCAAGTCAGCGGTGAAGATCGGAAGCAATATTGAAGCGGCCAAGACAGTTGGTACGGCGATCGCGAAAAAGGCAATTGGGAAAGGGGTCACAAAGGTCATATTTGACAGGGGCGGTTATATATATCACGGCAGAGTCAAGGCGTTAGCCGAAGCAGCAAGAGAAGGCGGCCTCAAATTTTGACCGTAACTTGTCCCCTGCAGATTTGCTTAGCAAATCTAAGACGCGGGGACTGACGTAAATTGTAAATATTAAGGAGGAGTAGTGAGTAGAATTAATCCGGAGAGCTTCAGCTCTTTGAAAGATAAAGTAATACATATAAACAGAGTTGCCAAGGTTGTTAAAGGCGGAAGACGTTTCTCATTCAGCGCTCTTGTGGTGGTTGGTGATGAGGATGGACATGTCGGATTCGGCAAGGGGAAGGCAGCTGAGGTCCCCGAGGCAATAAGGAAAGCTATTGAACAGGCGAAGAGAACGCTGGTCAAGGTGCCGGTAATTGAGGGAACTGTTCCCCATAAAATAGATGGTCTCTATGGCGCCGGGCACATAGTAATAAACCCTGCCAAGCCGGGAACAGGTCTTATAGCGGGCGGTGCTGTCAGGGCTGTTATGGAAATGGTCGGGATACGTAATGTCGTGGCCAAATCAATAGGAAGCAGAAATGTCTTTAACATGGTTAGAGCCACTATCAACGGCCTTGCAAAAATGCAAACCGCTGAAACCGTTGCCAGGCGCATCGGCAAAGCTGAAGAGGCAAAGAAGGGTTAACAATGAAAACAGTTAAAGTAACATTAAAGCGGAGTTTGATCGGAAGGACCAAGAGGATGAAAAAAGTTGTAGCTTCAATGGGATTGAGAAAGATTAATCAGACCGTTATACATAAAGATACACCTGTAATAAGAGGGATGATACATAAAACCTCTCATCTTGTAGAGGTAGTAGAGGCGGAGGAGTAAATGAAAATATCGGATCTCGCTCCTGAACCAGGAAGCAGAAAGAATAGAAAAAGGATCGGTAGAGGTCCTGGTTCCGGACATGGCAAGACTTCATGTAAGGGCCACAAAGGACAGAATGCAAGAAGCGGCGGCGGAGTAAAGCCCGGCTTTGAGGGCGGACAGATGCCTTTGCAGCGCAGGCTTCCAAAGAGAGGTTTTACTAATATATTTCAGAAAAAATATTCGATCATCAATGTCGGATCTCTGGAAAATATCTCTGAATCTATAATAACTCCTGAAGTTCTCCTTCATGAGGGGTTGATAAAGAACACAAGGGATATGGTCAAGATCCTTGGGAACGGAGAGGTCACAAAGGCCGTTACAGTCAAGGCCCATGCCTTCAGTGCGTCTGCGAAAGAAAAGATTGGCAAGGCAAAGGGTACGGTCGAACTAATACAAAAGTAAATAAGATAAAAAGCAGATATCGGGTATATCTGTCAACTAATAATCATTCCATAATTTTTTTATAGAGAAGTGTAATTTCAAGTGAGCATTGTCAATAGTTTTAAAAATGTCTTTCGTATCGCCGAGCTGAAGAGCAGGATAATATTTACCCTTGCTCTTCTGGCTGTCTTCCGTATTGGAGCCCATATACCCACCCCTGGGATCAACGGAGAAGAACTAAGCAAATTCCTTTTGGCCAAGGGCGGTGCGCTCATGGGATTCTTCGATATGTTCTCGGGAGGCGCCCTCTCAAGGGCGACTATTTTCGCGCTTGGGATCATGCCTTATATAAGCGCGTCAATTATACTACAGCTGCTTACTGTTGTAATACCTGTCCTGGGCAGGCTTGCAAAGGAAGGTGAAAGCGGCAGGAAAAAGATCACACAATATACTCGTTATGGTACCGTCTTAATAAGTATTATACAATCTATTGGTATCGCGGTTGGTATCGAGAGCATGAGCCAGGGAGCATTTGTCCAGAACCCGGGCTGGTCGTTCAGGCTACTGACAATGATTACGATGACATCCGGTACCGCCTTTCTGATGTGGCTCGGCGAGCAGATCACTGAGCGCGGGATAGGCAACGGTATTTCACTCATTATTTTTGCTGGTATAGTGGCCGGTTTTCCGAACGCTGTCATAAGATCCGTTTCCCTGATCAGGGCCGGGGAAATGCATATATTCTTGATGCTTGCCGTGATAGTGATGATGATAGTTGTTATCGCAGTAATAGTATTCATGGAGCAGGGACAGAGGAAGATCCCGGTCCAGTACGCAAAACGGGTAGTAGGGAGAAAGGTGTATGGCGGGCAGAGCACACACCTTCCGCTTAAGGTCAACACCGCAGGGGTCATACCTCCCATATTCGCTTCTTCGATCATAATGTTTCCGGCTACGATAGCCGGTTTTATCGCGATACCGTGGGTGCAGTCGATGGCGGCCCAGCTTACACCAGGCACGATATTCTATACGATCATTTATGTCTCAATGATATTCTTTTTCTGCTATTTTTATACATCTATCACATTCAACCCGGTGGATATCGCCGATAATCTGAAAAAATACGGTGGGTTTATTCCTGGAGTCAGGCCCGGGCAGAAGACAGCTGACTTTATCTACCATGTCCTTGCGAGGATAACCTTCGGTGGGGCGGTATATCTTTCGGCTGTCTGTATCCTGCCTGGTATATTGCGGAGCTATTTAAATGTTCCCTTCTATTTCGGCGGCACATCGATATTGATCGTGGTGGGTGTTGCACTTGATACGATCTCACAGATGGAGTCTCATCTCGTAACACGCTCTTATGACGGATTTCTTAAAAAGGGCAGGTCGCGCGGCAGAAAAGGTTAGAGTTCTTCATTGATAGTACTTAAGTCAGAAGACGAAATAAAAAAGATGGCAGAAGCCTGTCGGATAGTTGCAGAGGTACTGGAAGGTATGAAAAAGAATGTATCTCCCGGGATAACAACAAAAGAACTTGACGAAATTGCTGAATCTTATATAATTGCTAAAGGGGCGCGCCCGGCGTTTAAGGGTTATCGTGGATATCCCTCGACAGTATGCGCCTCAGTGAACGAACAGGTTGTTCATGGGATACCATCTGTAAAAAAGCTTAAGAACGGTGATATTATAAGCATTGATGTCGGGGTCCACTATAACGGATTCTATGGAGATGCCGCTGTAACGCTGCCGGTTGGCTCGATTAGTAAACAGGCCCAAAAACTGCTTGCTGCTACAGAAAACGCACTGGAAGCAGGGATAGGAAAGGCCGTAGTTGGAAACAGGCTTTCTGATATATCATCAACGATCCAGGATTATGTTGAATCAGAGGGTTTTTCGGTAGTCAGGACCTTTGTAGGTCACGGAATCGGAAGGGATCTCCATGAGGAACCGCAGATCCCCAATTATGGAAGGCCCGGAGAGGGTCCGAAGCTTTTGGAGGGCATGACACTGGCCATTGAACCGATGGTCAATGCAGGCGGATGGGAAGTGAATATATTGAAGGACGGATGGACCGCAATCACGAAAGACGGCAGTTTATCGGCCCATTTTGAACATACTGTAGTAATTACAAATAATAGTCAAAGTATCTTGACTAAACTATAAAGAATCAGTATAATTATTAGTTCCGTATGCCAAAAGAAGACGCCATAGAGGTCCAGGGGACCATAGTTGAGAATCTGCCAAACGCGAATTTCAAGGTTGAACTTGAGAATGGTCAGACAATAAATGCATATGTTTCCGGGAAGATGAGGATGTATTTTATAAAGATCTTGCCTGGAGACAAAGTTACTGTTGAACTCTCGCCATATGATCTCACAAAAGGCAGGATCACATACAGATTTAAATAATAAGTTGTAGGGCGTATTGCATTACGCCCTTACAAATATAACGAGGTAAAAATGAAAGTTCGTTCATCGGTAAAACCTATTTGCTCAAAATGCAAGATCATAAAAAGAGAAGGCGTAGTAAGGGTGATCTGCAGTAACCCCAAGCATAAGCAGAGGCAGGGATAAGAGCCAGTTATAAGTGATAAAATAATTGCGAATGTTAAATGACTCCCGTAGTTTTCTACCCCTAGAAATCACAAAGTGATTTCAGGGACTGAGTCCCGGAAATGCTTTGCATTTCACGGGGCGAAAACTAAGATACGGGGGCTGCGAAAGCAAATAAATTCATTTGCTTTCTTGGGAGAAAAAGTGAGAATAGCAGGTGTAGATTTACCAAGAAAAGAACGATTGGAAATAGCCTTGACGAGAATTTTCGGGATTGGACGGACCGCTTCCAAAAAAATAATCGAAGAGACCGGGCTGGATCTTAACAAAAAAGCCGATGACCTGACTGATGAAGAAGGTGTTAAGCTCAGGGCTGCTATAGATAAAGACTATACGGTCGAAGGTGATTTAAGGCGTGAAATTTCGATGAATATAAAGAGACTTCAGGATATCGGCTGCTACAGAGGACTCAGGCACAGAAGCAGGCTGCCTGTAAGGGGTCAGAGGACAAGCACGAACGCTCGTACTCGAAAAGGACCCAAAAAGTCCGTCGGCGGAATGAAGAAGAAGGGTATATAATGGCTCAGAAGAAGAAAAAAGGCGGCAAAAAAGAAAAGAAGATAGTACATGCTGGTGCTGCATATATACAGGCGACATTCAATAATACAATAATATCCATTACAGACCAGGGCGGTAACGTTGTTGCTTGGGCCTCAGCAGGTGGACAGGGTTTCAGAGGTTCAAGAAAAGGCACCCCGTACGCTGCACAGATAGCTGCCGATATTGCCGCCAAAAAGGCTATGGGATTCGGCATGAGACAGATCAAGATATATGTTAAAGGGCCAGGTGCCGGCAGGGAATCTGCAATACGTGCGCTTCAGTCTGCGGGCCTTGAGATAAATCTTATCAAAGATGTGACCCCGGTTCCTCATAATGGTACGAAACCCCCTAAAAGGAGAAGAGTATAGTGGCTAGATATCGGGAAGCTCTTTGCAGATTATGCAGGAGAGAAGGCGAAAAATTGTTCCTGAAAGGGGACAGGTGTTATACAGAAAAATGCGGGGTCGAGAGAAGGAAATACGGTCCTGGCCAGCATGGACAGAGAAGAAAGAAGCTTTCTGACTATGCGCTGCAGCTCAGGGAAAAACAGAAGGCCAAAGAGACATACGGAGTGCTTGAAGGCCAGTTTAAAAGATATTATTTTGCTGCGGACAAGAAAAAAGGCGTTACCGGCAGTAACCTTTTACAGCTGCTTGAATCAAGACTTGATAACGTGTTTTACCGTCTTGGGTTTGCTTCTAACCGCAGACAGGCGAGACAGATGGTGCTGCATGGTCATGTTACATTGAACGGCAGACGTGTGAATATACCATCATGCCTTGTAAGTGCCGACGATGAGATAAGCATTAAGGAAGCCAGCAGAAAAAATGTCCAGATAGAAGAGAATATTTCGAAGATAGAGCACAGGGGATTACCTGCCTGGCTCGAAGTTGATGCAGAGAATTTTAAGGGCAAAGTGTTGCATCCCCCTACAAGGGAAGAGATCGAGTTGCCTGTACAGGAACAGCTTATTATAGAATTGTATTCAAAATAAATTCAAATAGATTATAAAAAGTGATCGTCCGATACGGATGGTCGTTTAATAAGGAGGCTTAATGGATCTGAAGAAGAAGGGCTTTCAATTACCTGAAAATATTAGTTTTGATTCTGAAAGCCATACAAATACATACGGCAAGCTTACTGCGGAAGCATTTGAACGGGGATTCGGAACCACTGTAGGGAATTCGTTACGAAGGGTTCTGCTGTCTTCCATAGAGGGTGCTGCTGTAACCGCTGTGAGAATTAACGGAGTGCTGCATGAGTTTTCTACCCTGCCTGGAGTTAAAGAGGATATGGTGGATATCGTGCTCAATATCAAACAGCTCAGGGTGAAACTTCATTCCGATGGGCCGAAGATTGTTTCCATTAATATCAAAGGACCCGGAGAGGTCACAGGGAAAGACATTACAGGTGATCAGATCGAGATCCTCAACCCTGATCAGCATATTGCAACAGTAGATAAAGGCGTAAAATTCTCAATGGAGTTGACAGTTGAAAAAGGCAAAGGTTATATCCCAGCAAAGAAAAGCGTTGATGAAGACCAGCCAGTTGATATTATTCCAATAGACGCGATATTTACTCCTATCAAAAAGGTTAATTTCTGGGTGGAGGCCGCAAGGGTTGGACAATCTACCGATTATGACAAGCTTGTCATGGAGATCTGGACCGACGGAAGTATTACACCCGAAGATGCTATGTCACAGGCTTCTGTCATACTAAAGGAACACATTGATATATTTTCTTTTAACAGTGAGCCTAAAGAGGTAGTAGAGGAAGAAGAGCCGGTCGCGAGTGTTGAATTTAATTCCGGAGACATTATGATGGATGATTTCGATTATGAGCCAGTGCTAAACGAGAATCTTCTTAAGAACGTAGATGAAATGGAACTTTCCGTACGTTCGTACAACTGCCTGAAGAACGCGGATATCCGTACCATAGCCGATCTTGTACAAAAGACCGAACAAGAGATGCTGAGGACCAAGAACTTTGGAAGAAAGTCCTTGAACGAGATAAAGGAAATTGTTTTGGCCATGGGACTGCATTTTAATATGAGAGTTGACGTGGAAGATCTTGAAAAATTAGCTAAGATGAAGAGGATTGAAAGTGCGACATAAAATAGCCGGCAGGAAATTCCATAGAAATACGAAACAGAGAAAGGCACTTTTACGTGGTCTTGTAGTATCCCTGTTCGAACATCTCAAGATAGAGACGACACTGGCCAAGGCCAAGGAAGCCAGAAGGGTTGCTGAGAGGATCATTACTCTTGGTAAAAAGGGTGATATTCACTCAAGGAGACTGGCCCTTTCCCGTATTCCTAACATAGACATGATCACGAAGCTGTTCAATGAAATAGCGCCCAAGATCGAGAGGAGTAGCGGTTATCTCCGTGTTATGAAGACCCGCTTCCGTTCCGGTGATAATGCCAGCATGGCTATCCTGGAGTTTGTCGATTATGACGTCATAAAGGGTGAAAAGGAAGAAAAGGCGGGAAAGAAGAAGGAAGTGAAGAAAGTAGAGAAGAAGGAAAAGAAAGCCAAAGAAGCCGCAGCGTAATAAATTTTATAATAAAACACGAAAGGCGGCCCGAAAATGGGCCGCCTTTTTTTTGAGGTAAGCTGAAAAAAATGGACACCAAAATCAAGTAGAATAACTTACCTGAGAATAAAAAAGAGGACAACATTTCTGTTGTCCTCTTTTTGAATTATTACAGTTATTCTTGACCGCAGGATGAACCGCAGCTTGGTCCGCATGAAGACGCTTCAGGCGGATTCGGGTTGTTAATTACAAAACCCTGTTTATCCCCTTCATCAACGAAGTGGATCTCCATCCCTTGAAGTGATTCAAGGGTTGTAGCGTCAACAAAAAACTTTACACCGTCTTTCTCCAGTGTCTCGTCACCCTCAACTGCGCTCTCTACGATATCTATACCGTAAGAAGGACCGCAACAACTGCTGCCTGACGTAAAAAATCTAAATCCCCATCCGTCTTTTCCTTCTGCTGTTAGTATTTCTTTGCTTTTTACTGCTGCTGCATCGGATATGTTTACCATTATATTGGCCTCCTGATAGATTGTCATCAAATATATATATAAGACGATTTATTTAAAGATTTTAAAGGAAAACACCTAAAAAAGCAAACTGAAGGAAAAGGAATTTGAAGTATTCAGGTCAGGTTGCCCTGGTACTTGTTTTTGGATATTAGATCATACAGGGCCCTGCAGTAATTCGCCAGTATATCGTTAGGTGAAGCTGAGAGGGCTGTCTCAATATAATATAGTGTTTCGTCAGTTGCTATCCCTTTAAGCAGCAATGCGAGCGCAATACTTGAATAATAGCCGCGAACATTGGTTTCTATTCCTTTAAGGCCTTCAACTATAATTTCATCATACACAAGGGATTTGGGCTTATTAAATTTACTGATAATTTCCTTGTATTTATCTATGTCTTTGATAAATATCATTGCATTGCCGTCAGCATGAATCAATTTCCAGTCATCTTCCTGAATGAGTTTGAATATAATAGGATACGCATGGCCTGAAAAGAAATTCAGCGCCTCGTATACAATTATTTCTACTTTCATCTCTTCCAGTGTCTTTCTCCAGAGGTCACGCTTAGTCACGGTATCATTATCCTGGCCTTCTTCTTTTACTACAATAGTTCCAATGCCGTCCGGTATAAGGTTATTTATTTCTTCCAGGCGGTTGGTTATTGAGTCGAATTCACCTTCAAGGCTTAAACTCTTCAACTGCCTTTCCTCGCTGATGTAACGGGAATCAGAATATATCCTTGAGTCAGGGAACAATTGCAAAAAGAGAAATGAGGATTTGTTGAATGAAGCAACAATATTACCTTTGATCTTATTGTCCTTAAGAAAGTTTGAAGCAGTTACCGGATAAAATGTACTATCACTATATTGATAGTACTCGCGGCCTTTAAACGGATTGAAATAGAAAACTAGCCCGCCCAGCAACAGGGCCGTAATTATTTTTGAGGTATATCCCTCTGTTAAGGACTTGAACTTTTTAGTTTCGAACGGAACATACCTGAACACTGCTGTGGCAACTATAGCAAAAAGGGGTATGTATCGAATACTCATGAAAGTCAGGGGCATCGAGAAGAGTATTAATAGCACAGGTGTTATCTCACGCCGCTTAATGAAGATTATTAATAATATGACCATAATGAATATGCATATCAAGTATCTGGTCAGCATCACGGTTGCAGTGCCCATCTTTAATGCGCTGAATGGTGTTTGATATTCTGCGATCCTGGAAAAAAGGTCCTGGGAATGAGAAGTGAGCGCATATAGAAACGCCTCGTATGTATTGGGGTTAATCAGAGAGAGCGCTATGGAAACAATGCAGATAATTGAAAAGTATTGTATTTGCTCTTTTGAAAATGGTTCGGATGGCGGTTTAATGGATTTATTCTTAAGAAATAATGTTATGTATTCTGTAAAGAGATAGATAAATATTACAACGACACCGAAAATAAAGCCTCCATGCATGTTGGCCCATACGAGCATTAATAAAGGGAGCCAGGCAAGATATTTTTTTGATTTTTGTTCTTTGTATCTTTCAATAAGAAATATTGTGACTGCGGTAAACAGGAACGTAAACATTTGCGGCCTGACTGCAAGGAAATCCTGCAGCATGATCATGGCAAAACCACCTGTCAAGAACAGGGACAAATAAAAGCCGGTATCTTTAAGCACGCGCCACAAGAGGAGAGTGATTCCGGTAAATGTGGCAGCGCCGAGCAGCACTAGGCCGAGTGTCCCGAAATAGCTGTAGATCAGATAAAAGAGTATTTGTGCAAGCCAGTATTGTGAAAGAATGAACTTGCCAATAAATGGTATCTTGTCTTCTGCATAAGAAAAAGGGTCTTCCTGCGGTATTGTCTTGTTTACATAAATATATTCCCCTGTCTTTATGTGCCACGAAGTATCGGGGTCCGCAAGAGGCTGCATGAATGAACAGAATGCATAAAGGAAGAAGAGGGATATTATCAGTATCTTGAGTGCTGAGTCGGTTTTTGATTGTGAAGATGTCATTTTCTAATGAGATATAAATTGTTAGTTGTATTAATCGATTTAGTAAGGGCAGCTGTATTGTAGCAACTAATCAGGCTGACGGCAAGGTTTCACCTTTGTTCATCGCCTTATGCTTTCAGCTTCCCTATTTGAGAGGAGGGTTGGCTCAGATATTTAATAATTTCATACCCTTGCCCACAGGGACAGCGGTCTTCATGGCGTTCCAAACGGTCTCTTTTGCCTTTATGAAGGATTCATTCATATCATAGCCGAGTGCCAGGCACGCGGTGATGGCAGATGAAAAGAGGCATCCTGTTCCGTGGAACTCCCCTTCGAGCCGTTCATTCGCAAGGGAGAGAAACTCTTTACCGTCAAACAGCATGTCTACTGCTTTTCCCTCGAGGTGCCCGCCTGTGATTATGACAGCGTGACATCCAAACCCCTTTAGGGTGATGGCCGCTGCCTTCATCTCCTTCTCATTGCGTATGTCCATTTCTGTAAGGACTGATGCCTCATATATATTGGGGGTGATCAACCTTGATAATGGAAAAAGTCCGCTCTTCAAAGCCTCAAGTCCTTTGTCTTCCATAAGCTGTACTCCTGTTGATGAGACGGTTACAGGGTCGATGACCAGGTTATTTAGTGAATATTTTTTGGTCTTTAGCATGACAGTCTTCACTGATTCAGCAGTGTAGAGCATGCCGGTCTTGAAGGCGTCCGGCTTTATGTCTCTTAAAAGCACGTCGAGTTGTTCCGAGATGAAATCTGCCGGTACCTCATATGTGCTGTAGACACCTTCCGTGTTCTGAGCGGTGAGTACGGTCGGTACGCTGAGGCCATAAACCCCCATTTTATCAAAGGTCCGGAGGTCGGCCTGAAACCCGGCGCCCCCTGTCGGGTCGGAGCCGGCTATCGTGAGTGCTATTTTCTTCATGGAAAGACTATATCAATTTGTTTATACTATTTTCAAGGAAATTAGTAATATTTTATGCGGAGGTTGGGATATGACAGATCAAGAAGAGCGTCTGGATGTAATAAATGAGAGTGGCGAGATCATTGATATCCTCCCTCGGTCACAAATACACGGGAACCCCGCATTATTGCATATGGTGGTACACGTGCTTATTTTCAATACAAAGGGCGAACTCCTGCTTCAGAAACGCTCGATGGACAAAGACGTTGCCCCTGGAAAGTGGGACACATCGGTAGGCGGGCATGTTAATTCGGGCGAAGCCGTTGAGGATGCGGTCATGCGTGAAATGGAAGAGGAACTTGGGATCACTACCTGCGGCCCTGAATTTCTGTATACTTATATCCACTCAAATGATTATGAGGCCGAGCGTGTATCTACTTACAAATGCATATTTGACGGGAAAATAGAGTTTCAGCAGGATGAGATTGACGAAGTGAGGCCGTGGGGTCTGGACGAGATACAGGGGATCATAGGCAAGGGTATTCTTAGTGATAACTTTGAGCACGAGATAGAGACGTATATTAAATATATTGAATAAGTAGGGGCACGCGAAGTGCCCCGTGGGTAGCATGCCGTGCCCTTACAGTTAGTTCTTATTCAGGCAGTTTAAAATCTTTGCCCGCGAACTGTATGTTTGCCTGATCATCGCTTTGTGGCGGTGATATCGCGTGAACCCCTCCGCACTTCGGACACTTGTCTACGAAAGTCTTCATGGTAAAGGGTTCTCCACATCCCTGGCATTTGGTCTCAAGCCCGTCATTAGGCACAGGCAGATCTTTTATCGCTCCGTCATGTGCACCATATACAAACTCGACGAGTTCCTTCCCTTCCGAGAAAGGGCCTGCCCCGCTGCTGCAGCTTCCACATTCTGACATATTGAATACCTCCTTATATATAGTAAGGGCGGGTTTCAAACCCGCCCCTACATCTAATTAGATAATTATATTCTACAGGCATGGACCATTAATTTATATGACATAGATCATGAGGATATTTTCTTTGTAAAACATGAAGTTTTGCGGGTGATGTGCCGATATTAAATATGGGTCTAATAAAAACATTATCTTCAGGAGGGGATGTGTGAACGTAGAAGAGGTAACAGGTATGAACAGTGGTTTTCCAAAATGTAAGGCACTTTCCATAAAGGAGAGGGTGGAGGCTGCCAACTATGCCATGGAAATCTCAGGAACAAACCTTGAAGATGAGGATATTAGCGATATAATAGGCGAGGTTTACAGTGGCGGATCATTTTTTTATCCTTATTTGATTTCAACCTCCCTTCTTCCTTATTTCTTCATCTTGCCCCATAACTCTATTTCGGAAGGATAAAGTAAAAATTGTTACCGTACTTTGTAGGCTCGTATCCTACTATCCCGCCATGTATTTCGATCGTGTTTTTAATAAATGAGAGGCCGTGCCCGGTGCCTGGTTGGGTCGAGACATTTTTACCGCGGTATTCTTCGTCATATACCCTGAACCTGTCAACCTCCGAGAGATGAGGGCCAGTACTGAAGACATTATACTTGACCCCGTCCTTGCCTGTGCCGAAGTAGTCATTGATTATCTCGTGTCCGTACGAGATGTACTTCTTCTTTTCATTTGATTCGGTGGTGATTTCCTCTGTATATTTGAGCGCGTTCGAAAATAAATTCGAGTATACCTGGGCTATAAGACCTACATCCACAACGCTTATGGTCTCCGCGTCCGGTATGCCGCTCAAGCGGTCGTCTATTGATATGCCTGCCTGCTTGAAACGGTCAATAAACCGATCTATCTGGGGCTGGACAACGTCCTGTTTCATATTGCACGGCTTTGTCCTGATTGTCAGGCGGCCCTGGTCGAAATGACTCTTTCGGAAGAGTGTCTCGATAAAGAGACTCATGTTCTTATAATGTTTTTCTATGTTCACAAGTTCGGTTGTAAGGCCCATGTTGTTGTCGGAAAGTTCATGTAAGTAGTCACTCATGCAGCCCTCGTCACAGACGCCTCTTGCTGATTTTTCGGAAAACTCTCTTTCGAGGTCTATGCTTTTCGCTATGTTTCTCCGGAGCCCTCTCAGGAAGAGTTTGTATATCATATTGGGAACTATGATATTGTGTTCAATATCGTTAACGAGGGTGCGGATGAACCTCAGGTGCTCGATATTTTTTTCAACAAGGAACCTGTTGTGTATATTGAAGCCGATACGGTTGGCATATTTCTGGAAAAAGAGTTCACGGTGTTTCCCAAGCTCCTTGACAGGATATATTTCGAGCAGTCCGAGTACATCGTCCTTGACCTCGAATGGAAGCTTTTCGATCAGGGTTCCCTTCCCGCGGATGGTGAGTATGAGGCTATTGTCGGTATAATACGGCTGTTCTGCCGCCTTTATGTTGTCCGGGGGAGGGTTGTTCAGCCTGGACCCCCTTGTTTCTGTTTTTGCGATCAGGACAAGAGAATTAAGCTTTGGGTCAACAATATAGAGGCGCGCCTCCTTGTCAAAAAAACTCTTGAGGATAGCCACACATAACTTATAAAAGTCCTCTATGCTGTCGAATTCCTGCGAGAGATCAAAAAAGGTCTTTAGGGCATCATTTTCCTTGCGAGTAAAATCATATGTCTGATAATTGGCTTTTTTGCTTTCAGCTCGCTCAATTATGTCTTCTATTTTATGCGACATGCGAAAGAGTCCCCAAAACAGTTATTTCCATTAATAATACTATCATAATTGTAGCATTAAACAGTACCAAGAGCGTCTCTGGTCATTCTCTCTGCTGTTTCAAAGACAGCCTTTTTGCCGCTCAAGGTTCTTGCCTCGATATAGAACCTGACCTTGGGCTCAGTCCCGGAGGGGCGTATCATCAGCCATGAGCCGTCGTCAAAGACGAGCTTGATCCCGTCTACGGTTATCTGCTCCTTTACTGTCCTCTCATGTCCGTCTATTTCGATCTTTGTTCCTTTACTGTAATGTTCTTTTATCGTTGCAAGTTTTTCTTTCAGTATATCACCGGCAAGTGAACGGTCAACTTCGATCCCGGACCGGTCCGGATAGTAGTACCCGTATTCGTCCATTATGTCCTTTAGGTAGTCACTTATGTTCTTGCCGGTTACGGCCATCATCTCTACGGCAAGCAGTATACCGAATATAGCGTCTTTTTCGAGGGTGTGATTGTAACCCGATATTCCGTCCGACTCTTCGAAGCATACGATGGCCCTTTCGGCTGACGAACTGAGCATGTAGGGCCTGAAGTTCTTAAAACCGACCATGGTCTCTTTCAGGGGGATATTCAGCTTCTTTGCGATAGCATTCACAAGGTTGCTCGTCCCGACCGATTTCGCGGCTATACCGCTGAAACCTTTATGTACGTTAAGGAAATGAAGGGCCATTGCTCCGAAATGGTTCATGGATATCTGCATGCTGCCGTCAGTGAAGCGTATGCGGTCACCGTCAGGGTCAAGGATAACGCCCAGCTTAAAAGCGGAGCTGCTTTTGCTCAGGACCTCTTCCACGCCGCACATGTTCTTTCCCGATGGCTCCGGGGCAACGCCGCCAAAAAGGTAGTCGTCTTCGGTGCGCAGGTATTTTATTTTATCGCTCTTTCCAATGATCCTCTGGACCTTTCCTCTTGTTGCGCCGTGAACATTGTCGATACATATGGTGCAGTCCTGTTCCGCGACAAAGTCCTTAATCTTTCTGAGATCCAGGGTCTTTCTCTCCAATATGTATTCTATGTACAGGGTGGTCAGGTCTATTCTTTCTACCTGCTTTGCTGCTACGGGCTCGACCACGAGAAACTCCGACATAAGTTCATTTGTGATATCTTCCAGCCTTTTTGTTATCTCAGGCCCTGCAGGCCCTCCATCAGAGGGATTGAACTTGAACCCTCCGTAATTAGCAGGATTATGGGAAGGTGTAAGGTTTATGGAACAGGCTGCGTTCATCATTTCGATCCCGGCTGAGAACTCCGGGGTAATTGCCTCACCGGCGTACCATGTCCTTATCCCGTTCTTTATTAGGAGTCCCATTACCGCGTCAGCGAACTGCGGGCCGAGAAAGCGGTTATCATGCCCTACGATGATGCCTCGATTCTTAATCTCACTGAAATCCGCCACGCCCATGGCCTTCATGACCTTGTGGTCGCTTTCCCTGAACATTTGGATAATGGCGGATGTTACTATCCTTATATTATTAAATGTAAAATCGGTCCCGATCTCGCCTCTCCATCCAGAGGTCCCGAACACGATCTTTACGGGATCGGTGTTTTCACGCGCGTACTTTTCGATGAGCGATAGGAGGCCCCTGTTTCCGTCAACGTCCTCCATTATGTCCTTCCC
>BDTS01000097.1 GCA_002897915.1 bacterium BMS3Bbin09
AACAAATTACAGTAGAGCATTTGTCCAGTTTGGTCTATATTACCTTAATATAAGACAGTCGTATTTTACGGAAGTTAGATATTTTTACACAGCTATATATATGCAAAATACAATATTGCTTGAATTTCAGGAATTTCTGAGCGCCTCTAACCTTGTCCAAGAAAAGTATATCCCTTATTACGCGTACTGGTCAAGTAAATTCTTGGCATTTTCCAATAAAAACAAAGAGTTGAATCATGATCTGCAAGTCCAGAAGTTCCTTGATCATTTGAGGTTAGATGATAACGCCGCTGACTGGCAGATAAGACAGGCGCATGATGCTATCAGGATGTATTTCTACCATTTCAAGAATAATGGCGAAGGAAATATTCAGAATAGTAATTGCCTCGATGATATTGATAACCTTATTGATAAAATGCGCCAAGCAATTCGTATAAGGCATTATTCTTACAGAACAGAAAAAACATATATCGACTGGGTAAATCGATTCTTGAGATACATAAAAGAGACGGATATCAATAAGCCTGATGATTTCAGCCTTGATTCTGATGATGTCAAAAACTATCTCACTTACTTAGCATTGAAAAGAAAAGTTTCAGCTTCAACACAGAATCAGGCATTGTTAAGAGCTATCAGCTGTCAGCTATCAGCGTTCAGCAAAAGAAAAAAACAGGCGAATATTGAAAGACTTCAAACAACTCAAAGTGTGGGTTAAGGCACACAAATTAACTCGGGAGGTATATCATGTAACAACCTCTTTTCTGAAAGCCGAATTATACGGCCTGACAAGTCAGCTTCGACGCGCCGCTGCTTCAATTCCTACTAATGTTGCAGAAGGCTGTGGAAGAAATACTGATGCTGAACTGGCACGCTTTCTTGATATTTCAATGTGTTCAGCAAGTGAACTGGAATACCTCATATTGCTTACAAAGGATCTCGATATGCTGAGTCAGACAGATTACGGCAATCTTATAAGCGTTGTCATAGAAATCAAACGAATGCTTGCAACATTTATAAAAAAGCTGAGAGCTGATCGCTGATAGCTGATAACTTTTTTGTGCGGGGTTAATATCAGGGAAATTCAGCAGTTGCTCGGCCACAAGAACGTTGAAACTACGATGATCTATACGCATGTGCTAAGGGATATTTCGAAAGTTCCGCAGAGCCCGCTTGATGCCCTTTGATACTACTGCGGCAGTATCTTCAGGAATCTTCTTTTCCCGACTTTCAGCAGATGCTCTCCGGCGGGTACTTTCTTGTCGTGGTCGGTCCATTTTTCACCGTCAATACTCACGGCACCCTGCTTCATGAGCCGGAGGGCCTCTCCGGTCCCTTTAGTTAGACCGGATGATTTCAATATTCCCGGAAGCCATATCTCTTTTGAGTCTTCGAGTCTGAAAACAGGGATATCGTCCGGCAGGCCCTTTTTCCTGAATATGTTCTCGAACTCTTCTTTTGCCTTCAGTCCGGCGCCTTCACCATGATACCTATCAACGATCTCGACACCGAGGGCCTTCTTGGCATCCATAGGATGGACTGAACCGTCTTTCATTCCACCTTTGAGTGTATTAAATTCATCGATCGATATATGGCTGAGGAGTTCGTAAAACCTCATCATCAGTTCGTCGCTTGCGGACATGACCTTTCCGAACATATCCTTTGGCGTCTCGGTGATCCCGATGTAGTTATCGAGGCTCTTGCTCATCTTGTTGACTCCGTCGAGACCCTCCAGAAGCGGCATCATTATTACGATCTGCGGTTCCTTGCCGTCTTCTTTCTGGAGTTCCCTGCCAACGAGCATATTGAACTTCTGGTCCGTACCGCCGAGCTCTATGTCTGCCTCCAGATAGACGGAATCGTATCCCTGTATAAGCGGATAGAGGAATTCATGGATCCCGATCGGCTGGTTGTTTTTGTATCTCTTGTTAAAGTCTTCCCTCTCCATCATCCGTGCGACCGTATGTTTCGAGGAAAGGCGTATAAGGTCGGTTGCAGTCATCTTGCCGATCCAGTCGTTATTGAATTTTATTTGTGTTTTATCAGGGTCGAGGATCTTGAAGGCCTGTTCCTTGTAAGTCTCTGCGTTCTTCAGGACTTCTTCCCGGCTTAAGGGTTTCCTGATCTCTGACTTCCCGGTTGGATCGCCGATCATACCTGTAAAGTCTCCTATAATAAAAATGACCTCATGCCCCAGATCCTGAAACTGACGCATTTTTTCGAGAAGGACCGTATGTCCCAGATGGATATCAGGGGCCGTAGGATCGAATCCGGCCTTTATTTTGAGGGGTGTTCCGGTCTCATAAGAACGCTCGAGTTTTTTGATAAGTTCGTCTTCTACTAATGTCTCAACCACGCCCCGTTTGATTATGCTGAGCTGTTCTTTTGGTTTTAAAAAAGTCATAACAATGAAAGAATACCGGATTTTCAATGGAAGATGCAAGATGGCGTCTGTTTTTTGGCCTGGATATACCAGGGTTGAATGGAAGGGCCTGCCCTGTCTGCCGACAGGCAGGCTGCCGTAGGCAGGGATTTAATTCTTACCGCTTGTCCCGGCCTTGATCTTTCTGTATTTGTCCTCGCCTACGCATTCTTTTGCAAATGCGCACCAGTCAAGGCAAGTCGGACCGAGTATGCGGGAGTTAATTTTTCCGCACGATTTGCACTTTGTTTCGGTCTCGTCGCTCCATATCTCAATATCCGCACCGCAGAATCGGCATGTTATATCTTCCGGTTTGGGTTGCTTTATGTCTTTGCTGCCGGGGCATTCGTTCTTGAACATTATTACCTTGCCTATTTTCATTTATACCCAAAGGCATAAGTTTCGTAAGAATAGATGAAATTAACATTTCACTATTCAACTCAGCTTTATATTATTATATATTACATTATATGTATATGATATCGGTCATAAGCGGCGGACTAAAATCGGTTTGTTTCAGGGAGAGTATAACCAGCTTATATTATATGCTTAACCTTTAGAACAATTAATCCGAATAAAAAGTGCTCTTTAGTTTGATCTGCTTGTTTTCTGTTGGTATGTAGTGAGGAACATGTAAATGAAAAAACCCTTAAAAGAAAAACAATACACCAGATCGGAAAGTGATAAGCAGATAGAAGCCCTTAAAGAGCAATTATCCGTTTTTCAGAATAAGCTCGATGAGAAGGAGAGAATAATCAATGAATTGATGATAACGGATAATCTGACAAAACTATATAACAGAGAATATCTTGCCACTGTCCTGGAAAAAGAAATTGCAAGATGCCAGAGGTATGCACATCCACTCGCAGTCATTATGATAGACATTGACGGTCTCAGAAACTTCAATGCCGATCATGGAACAATGGCTGGTGACAAAATGCTCTCTTTGACTGGCAATATTATAAAAGAAAATATAAGGAAATTTGACCGGCCATTCAGATATGGCGGGGAGGAATTTGTGGTTGTCCTGCCTGAGACCGATATGACCATGGCCTATATAGTTGCCGAACGTATAAGGAAAAACTTCGAGAGCGTCTGCAAAAAAGAATTTGCTCCGGGGCAGAACGGTTCATATACGGTTAGCACTGGCATCACTTCGGTATTTGCTTATACTACAAACACGATCGAGATCGAAGAACTGATAGATCAGGCTGATAATGCCCTTGCCCGGGCAAAAAGAAAAGGCGGAAACATTAGCAGCAGATTTGAATATGTCTTTCCACTCTCTTAAGTGTTATAGTTCAATTAGATTTTGTTCCAGCCGTCAATCTGCTGTATGTTCGTGTCCAGTATTCTGGTAAGCTCTTCTTCCAGTAAGGAGTTTCTGCTCCTTATGCCTTCAAGCAGTTTCCTCGGGATCTCGATCGAGCATAACTTGTCGTTCTTGATCAGCTGGAACTTGTATGCGATATGCATAAAGATATAGAAGATGCGCAGGACGATGATAGATCCGTCGATCTCCTTGATCTTTTCTTCAACAATTTCGAATGAAGGTACATCTTTGCTTGAAACTTGACGATCCATAATTTTGTTTTCCCTCTATAATTTCTTAAGTTTTTTTTGTTAAAGTTATGACCCTGCCTGTTAATGCCGGGTTGTGTATGTGTCTAACCTGTCAAAAATGTTGATCTTTACCCAGTTGCGGTCCCACCAGTATAATGGAGATACCGCATAACCGTGTATGAGTATTCCGAAATGAAGATGGTCGCCGCCGGCAAACCCTGAAGAACCGGTCTTTGCGATTATATCGCCCTTTGCTACTGTCTGTCCTTTGTCAACCATTAACATCGACAGGTGGCCGTAAAGGCTCATAAGGCCCTGGCCATGGTCTATTATTATTGCGTTTCCGTATATGCCGAGATCCCCTGCGAATTTTACGATCCCTGAATTTGCCGCTTCTACAGGAGCGTTTGCAAATGATGCGAGGTCGTATCCGAGGTGAATGCTCTTGCTTATCTCTTTATCATTATAAATATATGTCCTCCTGTCTCCGTACGTTGCCATTACCTTGCTGTTACGCATCTGGAGGAAACGTCCTTCCCACAGGATCTCATGTGAGGTATCTTGCGTGATCTCTAATATCTTTTTATTATCCTTTTCACGCCATCCTTCATTTATTTTTCTGAATGCTCCTTCAACGTCTGATATGGACGTCTCATTCAATAACGGAGAGACAACTGTTCTTATGAAAGAGTCGTCAATCTGAATCGACGAAGTTGTGTATTTTTTTGTCCTTGTCTTTATCCTGAGGGCCTTTATTTTCTGGTTTCCGGCTTTATCAGCTGCAACCGCATAAAATATGTTTTTATCTGTTATGTCATAAGCGGCCGGGAAGAAGACGGTGTATATCTTTACCGCGTTTTTTTTGTAACCCTTTTGTGCTGTCTCTGGTGCCGCCCCGAATTCCTGGAATGAATCGGAATACAGGTCTGTTTCAGGAAGGTATTCGAATGCCCTGAATTTTTTATTGCCCTGTTTGATATAAACAGCGTCGGCGCCCCTGGCCCTTAACAAAGCAAATCCTCCGCTACCCTGATAAATATAGTGGGGGGCTTTAATGATCTCAATAGCAGGCGGGTCTGTATCGATCAGTGTTTTGAATTCATATTTTACTTCCTTCAGCACACCCGCTTTTGCGTTTATAATAATGACTGCCGAACCGTCATGTAACATTAATTCTTTTGGCTTTACCTGCAGATTGTAGGTTTTTTCGCTGACTTCAGGCTTATCCTGCAGCAGATTGACCAGTTTGCCATCCTGAAAAATGGATATGTCCAGGGAATTTACATTTTCACCCTTAAATATCACGGTCTTATCAGCAGGCAGAAGCTCGAACGCCTCTATCCCGCTTACGACAGGATCCGGTATAAAGAAGAGCTTGTAAACCACGTAAGCTATTGCAATTATAATAAAAGGCAGGCTGAGAGTCAGGGCGATCCTACTGAAGCCTTTTTCACTGTTTTTTTTGCAATAAAACATACTATTTAGTAAAATCTCCTTTAAAATCAATAACATAAACTTATTGCTGAAACATAGCCCTATATATTGCCTTAAGAGCACCAAAAAAGCAAGAAAAAAATTAGGCAAAAATACTTACACAATGTCTGGGCTGCTGTAAAGATAATTGTCGGCGTTTTGAGCAGTCCAAATAACGGTTAAGGCGTTTCTACCTTGAAATAAAATAATAACTTTCGATAAATTTAGAGAAAAGGAATCAGCAGGATAGTTGGAAGGATAGTCAGCTTGGGCCTATAGCCGTACGCCCCTACTTCTGCATTTTTGTATTTTTTAGCTATTACTCTATTGCACTTTTGTACTTAATAAAATGGTAGGCGATGCTGGTTTCGAACCAGCGACCTCTGCCGTGTGAAGGCAGCGCTCTCCCCCTGAGCTAATCGCCCGTATTCAATATTAGACAATTATATATTACAGAATTGCTTCATTAAATAAAATACTTTATAGTTTTTGGGGATAGGTTTGTTCGTCTTGGGCGTACAGCCGTACGCCCCTACTGCCCCACTTTTTTACTTTTTTGATATACTGTAATACTGCTTTTTCTGACGATTTTTTGGCGGAAACAGACGGTCAGGGATGCCGGAACTGAGGAGGTTTTGCTGCTGCCGGGCTTTTCACTACCCGGGAGGTAGTTTCTTTTTGTTGACATATATATAAATTAATTGCAAAATTGTTACTAACATATAAATTTTAAATAGAAAATGAAATCTATTTATGTTAAGTTATAAATAAAATGCGGGCTTGAAAAGTTGTTTTAGCCTTCTGTCAGGGGATAAGTATAAATTATGTTATTTGGTAAAAAAGACATAATCGGTCTGGACATCGGGTCTGGAAGTATCAAGGTCATTCAGCTGAAAGAAACCAAAGGCATTTATACACTTGAACGCCTCGGTATCATCTCACTCGACCCCGAACTGATCGTAGACGGTTCGATTCTCGATTCCACACGTGTTCTTGAAACAATCAAAGAACTGGTCCTTACTACGGATATCAAGGCTAAAAATACAACTCTGTCTGTTTCCGGACACTCGTCCGTAATTATAAAGAGGATAACACTTACTGAAGTTTCCGAAGATGAATTAAGCGAATCGATCAATTTTGAGGCGGAACAGTATATACCTTTTGATATTGAAGATGTAATTCTTGATTTCCAGATACTCGGCCTGGCTGAAGAAGAAGGCATGATCGACATTCTTATCGTAGCGGTCAAGAGAGATAAGATCAATGAGTATGCATCTGTTGTTAAAGAGGCCGGGCTTATCCCCGTGGTAGTTGATATAGATTCATTTGCTCTCGAGAATATGCATGAACTCAATTATGAGTTCAATGAAGAAGCGAATGTTGCCCTTGTTAATATCGGAGCAAGCATGATCAATATGAATATCATCAAGGGCGGAGTGTCTGTTTTTACAAGAGACAGTTCGGTTGGCGGCAACCTTTATACAGAGGCGCTTCAAAGGGAATTCTCAATATCCTTTGAGGATGCCGAAAGGCTCAAGGAGGAAGGGGAGATAGAAGGTGTCTCCACGGAGATGGCCGAGCCGGTCCTGAACATAGCATCCAACGAGATCGTCATTGATATCTCCCGCTCGTTCGACTACTTCAAGGATACGACAAACTACGAGAACATTGATGAGATAATCCTTAGCGGCGGGGTGGCGTTAATAAAGGATTTTCCGACCTTCCTGGCGGAAAGGACCGGAACAAATGTCAGTGTCGCAAAGCCGTTCAATAATATTAACATCCCGGATTCGTTCGATCCGGAATATATAAAGAAGATAGGACCCTTTATGGCGGTTGCTGTAGGGCTGGCATTAAGAAATGAGGGAGACAAATGATCAGGATCAATTTACTCCCGACAGCCAAGAAGAAAAAGAAGCCTTTAATATTGCCTGCGCCCTTTATGTACGGCATTGCTTCTCTGCTCCTCCTTATCATAGCCGCTGTCTCAATAACCTTTTTTATTAACAAACATATTTCTAACCTTAAGGCCGATATAGTTGTACAGGAGAAAAAGCTGGATCAATTGAAGGTGGTGCTCAAGAAGATCGAAAATTATGAAAAGGACAATGAAGAGTTCAAGAGAAAAGCAGATATTATCGAACAGCTCAAGAGAAATCAGATCGTTCCCCTGGTGCTCCTCGACGAAGTAAGTGAAGTACTTCCCAAAGGGGTATGGCTGACGAAGTTGACTGATAAGGCAAGGTTTATCAATATCGAGGGATACGCCTATTCAAATAATGACCTTGTCGGATATGTCCAGAACTTAAAGAGCCTGAAATTTTTTCAGGATGTTATGCTGATGGAATCACGACAGGAAGACATAGAAGGTGTTTCTCTCTACAAATTTAAACTAACATTCAGGATAAAGGCATAGAAGACAATGGCGGCAATAGATCTAAATCTTAATACCATAAAGAACATTCCATTCAATTTTCAGGTCATTATATCGGTCTTGCCGCCGTTAATACTTATCGTTGCTTTTGTTTTTTTGATCTATATACCAAAGGACAAGGAGAACAATGAATTAGATCTCAAGATCACGACATTGAACACAGAGATAGCGGATAGTGAAGAGAAGGTCAAGAGGCTTGATGCGCTCATAGCCGAGAATAAGGTCCTTAAAGAGAGACTTGCAAAACTGAGGAAACAGTTGCCAGAAGAAAAAGAGGTCTCGGTGCTTCTTAAGCAGATCTCGGAACTGGGCCTCAGGTCAGGGCTCGATATTATTCTATGGAAACCGGAGCCCAGGAAGACAGATCCAGAAGGGTTATATGTGGAAATACCGGTAAATGTCGAGGTGATGACCAATTATCATCAGCTTGGAGTGTTTTTCAGTCATATCAGCCGGTTACAGCGTCTCGTTAATATTTCGGATATAATGCTTGATGTTAAGAATACCCGTATATACGCCAAGTTTACTGCGCGTACATTTGCTTCTGCGGAACCGGCAGCCGTGGCTGTACAGTGATTAAAAAAGGAAAAGATCGATAAAATGAGATATAGAGTTACATTAATTACAGCATTAATAACAGCTGTTTTTGCCTTTTACGGCTGCGAGTCGCCGCCGCCGCCCCCGAAACCTGTGGTCAAAAAGATACAGAATACAGTTGATGTCTCTAAGACCGAAACCGCCCTTAAGGGTACTAAATTTGAGGACGGATATTTATATGAACAAAGGAACAGGCGTGATCCCTTTGTTGCACTCGTAGTGCCAGTCAAAAAGAGACTGAATAATGAAGAAATAAAGATCGGCACACTTGAAGGTTATGACATTAGTGAATTCGTTCTGGCGGCTATAGCCAAGAGGGGGGCTGAATATTTTGCCCTTCTTATTACTCCGGATAACCGATCATTTACTGTTACAAAAGGGCATATTATCGGCCTTAATAAAGGCAGGGTTGAGGATATCTCAAAAGATAAAATAGTTTTTGTAGAATATTCAAGGGATTATATGGGAAAATTAAAGCCCAAGAAGATAACCTTGGAGTTTGTTAAAGGAGAGGGAAGATAATGAAAACCAAGAAATATTTTTTAATTTTTATAACTTTATTACTGTTCGGTATTGTAGCCCTCGATGCCCGCACTGAGGATCAGACTGTAGACTCCAGGATTACCGATATAAATGTTAATGATGTGAACGGTACTACTGAGATAGAGATAAAGAGCAGCGCCCCGTTTACCTACACAATATTCAGGCCGTCTGATCCATACAAGGTTGTTATTGATCTGCAGAATACGCAGCTTGGCGGGTTTCAGAAAAAGATCGTGGTTGACCGTGACGGGGTCATGGATATAACCCCCACAATAGATGAGAGTATGCCCGATGTAGCGAAACTTGAGATTGCCCTTACCGTGCCGGCGGATATAGAGCCGGTGTACAGTGGTAATGTGTTGATCCTTGCTTTTGATAACCCTGTTTCCGATGAAATGCTGGCTGAAGACAAAGAGGCAATGATACCTGAAGAGGATATGCTGCCTGTGGTGGCTGAGGAGAAAGGTAAGGTCACAAAATATGTTGGAGAAAAAATATCCATCGATTTTCAGGATACTGAACTGATTCATGTATTCCGGCTGATTGCTGATATGAGCGGCTTTAATATTGTCGTCAGTCCCGAGGTTAAGGGCAAGTTCTCAATGAAGCTCACAGACGTGCCGTGGGACCAGGTACTTGATGTAATTCTCAGGAATTATGGTTTGTCAAAGACAATAGAAGGGAATATCCTTCGGATCGCCCCTATAGAAATCTTCGCGAAAGAAGAAGAAGCGATTGCCAAGGCCAATGAAGCACGTGAAAAATCCGGGGATCTCGTGACAAAGGTCTATCCGGTCAACTATGCCAATGTCAATGATGTAAAGTCTGTAATAGAGACAGCCAAGATACTTACAAAGAGGGGCTTTATTAGCGTTGATGCCAGGACGAGCTCCGTAATTATAAAAGATGTGGAACAGAGGCATGAAGAATACGAGAATCTTATAAAGGCCATTGACGTTGCGACACCCCAGGTCAGTATTGATGCGAAGATCGTAGAGGTGACAACCGAATTTCAGAAGGAACTGGGGGTGCAATGGGGTGTTCTCTGGAAGCCTGACAAAAAGATAAATATCGGCGCTCCGGGTATCCCGGGAGGTGTGGGCTTTAATTCAAGTAATCCGCTTATGGTAAACCTTCCCGCTGTCAATGTCTCACCGGGCAAGGGCGGTGCCATAGGACTCGGTTATATCACTGCTTCACAGATATTTACCCTGGACCTGCAGCTATCGGCGATGGAGAGCACCGGCGAAGGTAAGGTTATCTCCAATCCAAGGATCACCACGAGTGATAATGAAGAAGCGAAAATATTGCAGGGTAAAAAGATACCGTATCAAACGGTCTCCAGTGAAGGCACTCAGACTGCGTTCATGGATGCGACGCTGGAACTTACCGTGACTCCTCATATAACACCTGAAGGTATGATCGTAATGAAAATCAACGCAAAGAAGAACGAAGCGGATTTTGCAGGTCCCCAGGTGCTTGGTGTGCCTACAATTGATATAAAAGAGATCAGCACCCAGGTCTTGATAAAGAACAATGATACGCTTGTTATAGGCGGGATATTCAAGAACAATAACGCCTTTACAAAGGACGTTGTCCCGGGCTTTGCGGACATACCGATTCTGGGCTATCTTTTCCAGCACAAGAGCACTGTAAACAGTACGAACGAGCTTCTGATATTCATAACTCCGAGGATCGTAAAGCAATTATAAGATAATTTAGTGGATCAGCGCCTGATAAACGCGAAAGACAGAAAAGCACACAGCTGAATAATTGAAAGATTTTCTCTGTGTGCTTTTTTATTGTAAATAAGTAGAGTATATATTCTTACGAAACTTATGCCTGTGGTATAATATTTTACCTTAACGCTGGCAAGGTGAAATCACTATTTAAAAGAAGGATATCCGATCATTATGTTTGAAAAACTGAGATATATTACTTCTGGAGAGTCTCACGGCAAGGCCCTTGTATGCACCATTGACGGCATTCCATCAAATCTCCCCATTTCCGAAGCTGATATAGATAAAGACCTCACGAGACGTCAAAAGGGCTACGGAAGGGGCGGTCGGATGAAGATAGAATCAGACAGTGCTCAGATCCTTTCGGGCGTGCGTCACGGCAGGACGCTCGGTTCGCCGATCGCGCTTTTAATAGAGAACAGGGACTGGGCCAATTGGGAAGAGATAATGAACCCGGACAGTAAATACGCGCGGTCTGCAGCGAAACTCGAAAAGGGGTCGCCGGTTACGCGTCCGCGGCCCGGACACGCGGACCTTTCAGGGGCGCTGAAATATGGACAGAGGGACCTGAGGAACGTACTCGAGCGTTCAAGCGCCAGGGAGACCGCGGCAAGGGTAGCGGTTGGAGCCGTTGCCAGAAAGTTCCTTTCGGAGTTTGGTATACAGGTCGGCAGCTATGTAACGGAGATAGGCGGGGTAACAAGCCAGAATAATGGAAAGAACCTCTCTTCGTTATTTAAGACAGCGGAGAACTCCCCTGTAAGGTGTGTGGACAAGAAGGCGGAGCAGAAGATCATCAATAAGATAGACAAGGCGATGAAAGATGGCGACACCCTTGGTGGCGTGTTTGAAGTGGTTGTGACCGGGGTTCCTGTAGGGCTCGGAAGCTACAGCCAGTGGGACAGAAGGCTCAACGCTAAACTTACGTATTCGCTTATGAGCATTCAGGCCATAAAGGGTGTAGAGATAGGAATCGGATTTGAGGGCTCAAAAAAACCTGGTTCAGATGTTATGGATGAAATATACTACAGCAAAACTACGCCGCGCAATGCACCTGCAGCAGGAGGTTTTTATAGAAAGACGAATAATGCCGGCGGGATCGAAGGTGGTGTGAGCAACGGTATGCCTATTGTTTTAAGGGCCGCTATGAAGCCGATCCCCACGCTCAGGAGCCCGCTTTTATCTGTAGATATTAATACTAAAAAGAAATTCAAGGCGGCATATGAAAGGTCTGACGTCTGTGCAGTGCCAGCGGCGTCGGTCATAGGCGAGGCTGTTACTGCCATTGCCATTGCCGACAGTTTTCTTAATAAGTTCGGCGGCGATAGTATGGAAGAGATAAAGAGGAACTATAAGGGATATCTTAAACAGCTGGAAAGATTTTAACTTATTAAACGGTTAAACCCACTTTATTCATTTTCAGTTATTAATATCATTACAAGTATCTAAGATATGAAGATCGTCTTAACAGGTTTTATGGGAACAGGAAAGACCTCGGTTGGCAAGGAGATCAGCCGGAAGCTGGGGTACCGCTTTATTGATACGGACGTCTTGATCGAGAAGCGGGAAGGGCGTGCGATCTCCGTTATCTTCAAGGAAAATGGTGAAGATTATTTCCGCAAACTTGAAGAGGCCGTGATAGAAGTTGTATCAAAAGAGATGAATGTCGTGATCGCTACCGGTGGCGGTGTCATAAAGAACAGGAAGAACGTGAAGAACCTCAGGAGAGAGGGGATCATCATCTGGCTGAAGGCCTCCCCTGAGATTATACTCAAACGCATTATGACAGAAGGCGGCAAAAGGCCGCTGCTTGAGGTCGAAGAGCCGCTTAATGAAGTTAATAAACTGCTCAACGAAAGAATGGGACTCTACAAGCAGGGCGACACATCATTTGATACTGATTATATTACCTCTGAAGAAGCGGCAGAGGAGATAATTGAGAAGCTTGGACTCGATTCAGAGACCGTCTCTGTCAGCCTTGGTGAAAGAAGCTATGAAATTATCATTGGAAGCAAGACCATTCAAAAGCTCGGTCTCAGGATAAAGGAACTTAGGCCGTCAAAGGTTGCTGTCATAAGCAACGAGACCATATTTCCTCTTTATAAAGACGCTCTCCTCGACTCTCTGCGTGAATACGATATAGTCCCGGAGGTGTTCCTGATCCCTGACGGGGAAGAGTACAAAGATTCCAGATGGGTAAACCATCTGCATGGTGAGCTCCTTAAGGCACGGGTTGACAGGAGTTCGGTTTTGATAGCGCTCGGGGGAGGGGTCGTTGGTGATATAACAGGTTTTGTCGCCTCCACCTATATGAGGGGGATAAGGTTTGTGCAGGTACCGACAACACTCCTTGCGCAGGTTGACAGCTCTGTCGGCGGAAAGACCGGAGTTAACCACCCGCTCGGCAAGAACATGATAGGGACCTTCTATCAGCCGTCGCTTGTTATGATAGACATTGATACATTAAAGACACTGCCGCAGAGAGAGTTTTGCGCTGGTATGGCTGAGGTAATTAAATACGGTGTTATTGCTGACAAAAATTTCTTTGATTTTCTGGTCAAGAACAGGGACAATATAGTTTCTCACGGTGACAGCATTGTTCATATTATCAAAAGGTCATGTGAGATCAAGGCCGATGTGGTCTCGAAGGACGAGAGAGAGGCGGGCCTCAGAGCGATCCTTAACTTCGGCCATACGGTCGGCCATGCCGTTGAGACCGTAACAGAATACAAACAATATCTCCATGGAGAGGCGGTCGCAATAGGAATGTTTGCTGCCGCAAAGCTCGCGGTCAGGGCCGGTATGTTCGATCAGGAGGGCGTAGACGTAATAAGAGAGATAATCCGGCTCTATGATCTACCCGTTGATATGCCTGATGATCTTGCTGTTGATGATATAATGAGCGCGATGGAGATTGACAAGAAGGTCAAGGCCGGCAGACTCAGCTTCATTTTGCCTGACTCTATTGGCAGGGTGAAGATAGTGGAAGACGTTGACAGAGACCTGATCAAGGAAGTGATCGGAATGATTTCAGGATGACAACAGCAAGAAAAATAGGGCTTATACTTATTATTATCGGGGGCTGTCTGCCTACTGCCTCGCTCCCGTTCATTTCAGAGTACTACCAGCATCCCGGATTGTGTCTGACCTCGAATTTTTTCACCAACATGGGCAATATGATGTTGGCATTTGGTTCTTCGTTCGTTATCCCGTACAGGTATCTTTTTGCGTTCGGAGTTGTCATGGTATGTACCGGACTTGGCGTCATAGTAGCTTATTACCCTTCTGTGCCTAAAAACAATAAATAAATGTCCCCCGGTTGTTAATAATGTTCTATGTCCGCAATTGATAAAAAACTCTATCAGCTTATCATCAGCAGGCTCAACGGAGACGAGTTATCTTCGTCCTCATACCTGAGAGGGCTTTTTGAACTTGTCCAAAAGGGTATTGGCGGATTCATAATCTTCGGTGGTCGGAAGGATGAGGTGAAAGCCCTTGTTTTAAGACTGCAGACCGCTTCGGAAACTCCCCTATTCATTGCATCCGATATAGAACGCGGAGTCGGGCAGCAGATAGAGGAGTGCTCACATTTTCCTTCGAATATGGCTGTTGCGGCGGCGATAGATAAAAATGATGATGAAGATGTTGAGCTTCTCAGGAATGCCATTAAGGCCGTTGCCGATGAGGCGATCGATATTGGGATAAATATGCCCCTTATCCCTGTCCTGGACGTAAACCTCAATTCGGATAACCCGATCATCTGTACAAGGGCATTTTCGGACAAGCCCGGAGATGTCGCGTGGTACGGCTGTATTTATATAAAAGTGATCGAAAGTTTGGGGCTCTTGAGCTGCACAAAACATTTCCCGGGTCACGGCGATACAGACATAGATTCTCACATCTCAATGCCGGTCATTTCTAAATCTTTAAAAGAATTAATGCAAACGGATATATTCCCGTTCACGGAGGCGGTCAATGTGGGTGTGAGCAGTATAATGACCGGACATCTCAGTATCCCGGCTATCGATACCCTGCCCACAACGATCTCACGGAAAATGATCGAGTTCTTAAGGGTGGAGCTGGGGTATGAGGGCCTCATTATGACGGATGCCCTTAACATGGATGCTTTAGAGGAAATAGATGATGTTGCGGCGAAGTGCATGAACGCGGGTTATGACATCATTCTTCATCCAACGGATGCGGCTTCGACAGTGGAGGAACTTGAACGGGCCGTTTCATCCGGGGAGATAGAAGAGGTAAAGATAGATACGGCTGTAGAGAGGATATTGAAGTATAAATTGAAAATAGTGAGTAGGAAGAGGGCCGCGCCGGATTATAAGAAACATGCGAAACTTTTTGAGGTCATATCGGACAGGGCTGTCACCCTTGTAAAGGATACGCCGGGTGTCATTCCGCTAATGGACATTCAAAACACCTCCCTTGTATATACATTTGACGAGAACAGGCATGACCTCTCTGTCTTGAAAAAGACTTTTCAGAGGGCAGGCAGTATTGCTGAATGTAACAGTGCGGATCTGAATGAGACTGTAGTCTTCTCTCTTTTTACGAGTATAGCGGCATGGGAAGGAAGTTCGGGTATAAGGGATGAAGAGATAGAAGCTATAAGGAATATTATTAACAACTCCCGCAATTCAATTGTGGTATCATTTGGAAGCCCTTACGTGCTCAGACATTTTGGAGAGGCGGATGTACTTATTGCCACTTATGACTCATCCGGGCAGGCGCAGGCTTCTCTTATTAAATGCCTTCAGGGGGAAGTTTGTTTTCGTGGCAGATTGCCGGTAGAGCTATAAAAATGAAAATTATTGGCTGTTTTTTTATTGACTAATTTACGTTATAGATAAAAAAACTAAAAAATGTAATAATTAACCCATTAAACCTAAACATGGAGGAGTCAAAAATGGCAGAAGCAAAAGGATTGAGTAAACCGGTAAAGCTGAAAAAAGAGTTGGCAGAGTTTCTGGGAGCAAAAGAACTTCCCAGGACAGAGATCACCAAAAAGCTGTGGGACTATATTAAAGCGAATAAGCTTCAGACAAAGACTGAAAATGGAAAGCCTGAGAATGCAGGCAAGTTTATTGTGGCAGATGCTAAACTGATCACGATTTTTAAGAACACAAAATCTACAAGCAAATCAGGTAAGCTTACTGACCTCACAAAGCTGAAAGAAGGCCAGACGATCAATATGATGCAGATGGCCGCTGTTGTCGGCGCAAACATAGAATAAGTTGAAATAGCAGGGAAGTTGGGAAGCGGGGAAGTGAAAGAAAAATACTCTTTCAGCGGGTAGTTAATTTATTTACTTCCCAACTTACCCGCTTTTCGTATTCGGAGCATACTTGTGACCAATAACGATGTCTTGCGTAGTATCCGCTATACCTTTGACTTTAACGATTCAAAAATGATCTCAATATTCGGCCTGGGTGATCTTCAGGTAACGCGGGAGCAGATCAGCGATTGGTTAAAGAAAGATGATGATCCCGCGTTTCAAAAATGCAGCGACAATCAAATGGCGATCTTTCTGAATGGCTTGATTAACGATAAACGAGGCAAAAAAGAAGGCCCGCAATCTAAGCCGGAGCAGCGTTTAACTAACAATATAGTTTTCAGAAAACTAAGGATCGCGTTGAACCTGAAAGCCGAAGATGTATTGGATATTATGATCCTGGGTGGTTTACGCATTAGTAAACACGAATTAAGCGCGTTTTTTCGTAAGCCGGACCATAAAAACTACCGTGAATGCAATGATCAGATCCTGCGTAATTTCCTAAAAGGTATGCAGCTTAAATACCGCTCTGATATTCAATAGAAAAATAACAAGAGCTTACTCCATTGCTGTTTCCAGCCTCCATACATATTATAAATTATAGTGGAATATTACATCATTATGAGGTATAAGCCCCAATAAAATATGTTATATGGTTACTTTTTTAATGTTGGCAAGCAATATTAATATTATATTATGGGGAGTTAGGCTGCTTATTTGATTGTGGTACCATTCTTGCGTTTATTAATACGGGAGAATGGTTAATATGCTAAAAAAGGATAAAAATTCAGTAGTTAATAAATATTCATTACAACCTGACACTTATTTTATTGCTTTTATCAGTCTTGTTATAGCTATCTTGATCAGTTTCCCGATACAGCTAAGTGCTAGAGTATCCGGTGTCTGTTCAAATTGTCATACCATGCACAATAGCCAGGATAGTGCAGTTATGGCAGATTTTGGAGCGTCCGGTCAGTCATGGAAAGGTACTGGCCCGTATGATGCATTGACTCGAGGCGACTGTCTCGGGTGTCATGGAAGCGGGACAGTTGATTCTAACGGGCTGGATCCTTTTACCGGAGCTCCGCAGGTTTATCATGACGGTTCCGGTGGCGCCCCTGATCTGGCGGGTGGTAATTTTGCTTATATCCTCGGGACAAGAATCGGTGGCAGCGGTGCATCAGATGCTAAAGGGCATAATGTAATAGAACTGGGTAATAGTGACGATGTTCTTGACCGACCTCCTGGAGAAAGACATAATGTAGGAACATGGACAGCAAGCTTCACATGCGCCGGCACAAAGGGCTGTCATGGGACAAGAATAGGAACAAATGGAACCGGAATTAGTAATATATCCGGGGCACATCATCAGGATGTAAGTGGGAAGATTAATACAGCCGATGAAGTTTATAACAGCTATAGATTTCTTGATGGTGTCAAAGGGCTGGAGAATACCGGGACAAAAAAGTGGCAGAATTTTGATGCAGATAATCATAACGAGTATTATGGAGCAACAACTCCACAGCCTAATGCTTGCAGCTCCTGCCACACAGGACCCTTACAAGAAGTAGGTTCTGGGAATGGTACAATAAGCGGATTTTGTGGTACATGTCATGGATATTTCCATTTATTAGAAGGCATAGGTGGGAGTACCAGTTCGCCATTTCAGCGGCATCCTACAGATATAGTACTTCCGGCCAGCGGTGAATACGCTTATTACAACGAAGCTGCTATTGGTGCATATAGTATTGAGGCGCCTGTTGCAAGAGGGGTTGTTCCTGATACAATGAGTGCTACAGTTACTCCCGGCAGCAGTGGCGCGCAAGGTGCAATTGTAATGTGCCTGTCCTGTCATATGGCCCACGCGTCCGATTATCCTGATATGTTAAGATGGGATAATACTGCTATGATAGTAGGCGGTGGCGGTTCCGGCGGATGTTTTACCTGCCATAGCACGAAAAACTAGTGTAGCTATTAATTAAAGAAATAGGGGACGTGATTTTTCAGGGTAGATTTCCGATTTAAATTAAAAAGTAGATAGCAGCTGTTTAATAATTATTAGACCAGGATAAGGCATGAAATTACTGAGTTTTGACATAGAGATCTCGAACATCTTTGAGCTGGGGGAGAACGAGGACCTGGAGAAGTACGCGCCCTTTGACATCTCTGTCGCGGCGACAGCGGTGCATGACGGTGAGGAACTCATCTGGTATTCGAAGAATGATGAGGGTCTTCCTGCGCTGAATCTTACGCAGGAGCGCGCACATGCCCTGCTTGAGTATCTCGATGAGATGCAGAAAAAAGGGTTTATGGTCTGCGCATGGAACGGATTGGGCTTTGACCTTAAATGGATTGGTTATCAAGCCGGTGACATGGCCCTTGCCGCACGTATCGCTCTGAAGAGCTTTGACCCAATGTTCCAGTTCTTTAACCAGGCCGGTTTCCCGGTCGGGCTCGGAAAGGTAGCGGCAGGAATGGGCATCTCACAAGAGAAACTTATGGACGGAGCAGATGCTCCAAAACAATGGCTTGCAGGAAAGCATCAGGAGGTAATGGACTACTGCCTCGGTGACTGCCAGATGACCAATCTCATTGTCCGGGCAATACAGGAGAAACGTAAGGTCCAATGGGTGACGGCCAAAGGCACCATAAGTTCAAAGCCTATGCCGCGGCTTAAACCAGTAGAAGAAGTTATTCAGGACTCTGGCCCTGATCAGTCCTGGATGGATACCCCGCTTCTCAAGACAAAGTTCTACGAATGGGTACAGGAAGCTACTGAAACAAAAAAAGAAGTTATTGAGACGAAAGAAATGGATGACGATCTAAGATTGTTTTAGAAACCTTAACCCTCCCTTTGTCTTCTACGGTGCAAATTTCAATAACATCAGCATCCCCGGTATCGCGATCAATGTACAGAACACAAAGAACCCGATCCATCCCATATGTTTGGCCTTCCCATATCAAGGTTCAACCTCGATTTCGCTATATTCAGCTTGGCGAATAAAACTGTTGGCGTATCAATTTACGAAGCAGACCGGGGCCGAGTTCTTTATGCTGAGGTATGCATAATGCCCACGGATAACAAGTGTTTGTTAACATTACATGGGAGCCTTTTTGGCGGGAAACAGACCATCCTTTTTTTCGAAACTTGTGGACAGCCTCAGAACCTGAACAGAGTTTTAGATTTTTGCTCATTATATAGCTACTTCGATAGCTTGATCAGGATCAAAAGATTGCTTGGATTCCATCACTTCGAGCCAATCCTCGATCGCTTCTTTAATATTGGAAAGGGCTTCCTCGCGGGTCTTCCCCTGAGAGAAGCATCCAGGAAGAGCGAGTACCTCGGCTACGTAATATTTGGATTCATCCTGTTCAATTAATACATGAAGCTTCATATATTCTCCGAGTATATTCTTATATGTATTTTATGGGGCATTAGCAATACAAGTCAAGGCTGTTATCAGAAATAACAGGGCGTTCCCCCTCAACTCAACTCTCCCTCTCCCTCCACGGCGCGAACTTAAGCAGTAACAGCATTCCCGGTATGGCGATCAAGGTACAGGCGATAAAAAATCCCATCCATCCCATATGCTTTGCGAGGAAACCTGTAGGCGCGGAAGCTATCACCCTCGGGATACCCATAAGACTGCTCAGCAGGGCGTACTGGGTGGCAGTGAACCTCTTGTCCGTAATACTCGCCATGAACGCGACATAGGCCGCGGTACCCATTCCGGCGCTCAGGTTCTCAAACGCTATAACGCCTGCCAGCAGCGGGAGATTATAGCCGGTCCATGCCAGGAGCGCGAAGCCGGCGGTAGAGATCGCCTGCAGGAAACCGAAGACCCAGAGGGAACGGTTTATACCCATCCGGAGCATGGTCACTCCTCCGATCAGGCCGCCTGCGATAGTGGCCCAGAAACCGAACAGCTTAACCACAGCTCCGATCTCTGTCTTTGAAAAACCTATATCGAGATAAAAGGGGATGGTCATGGCGCTTGCCATGGTATCGCCAACCTTATAAAAAAGGATAAAGGCGAGCATCCACAAGGCGCCATTTCGGG
>BDTS01000098.1 GCA_002897915.1 bacterium BMS3Bbin09
ACGAACGGCCTGCAGAAATTCGATCCTGCCGGTTTGATAGGCCGGAAGGAGAAGATCGCGTTCTGGACAAACCTTTACAACTCAATTGTTATCGACGGTATCGCTCGATTGGGAATAGAGCGGTCAGTAAAGGAGGTTGCGGGGTTTTTTAGCCATATTAAATATGAGATCGGCGGTCACTTGTACTCCCCTGATGACATGGAGCATGGTATTCTCAGGGGTAATACACGTCCATATTTTCACCCTTTCAAACAGTTTGGTATTGGGGACAAAAGGAGGAAATGGGTTATTGACCCTGTTGATTCGCGTATACACTTCGCGCTGGTTTGCGGGTCCCGTTCATGCGCGCCCATCGACTATTATGAGCCCGGCAAGATCTATGACCAGCTTGATGAGGCAGCTAAAAGCTTTGTGAACTCCTCGGAGGTCGTTACAATTCCAGAGGATGGGAAACTCCTGCTCTCAGAGATATTCCGCTGGTATGAGGAAGACTTCGGTGGAAAGCCCGGAGTCATCGACTTTATTGTCGATTACCTGGTTGATGATAAATCACGTGATTTTCTGAGGCAGGCTGCAGGAAATGTTAATTTAGAATATATATACTATGACTGGAATCTGAACAGGTAGAGAATGGTGATCAAGGAGGATTGAATGGCTGGTGATTCTGAAAAGACTGAATATGTGAAGAACTATTACGGCAAGGAGCTTCAGGGGTTGCATGATCTCAAGACTGATGCGTGCTGCTGCAGTGATGAACTCTGTGATCCCGCCATACGCGAAATCGAAAAAGAACTGGATGAAGAGATACTGACAAAATTCTATGGATGCGGCTCGCCCATACCTCCTGCGCTTGAGGGATGCAGAATACTTGATCTTGGATGCGGTACCGGTAAGGACGTTTATATAGCGTCGCGTCTTGCAGGTGAGGAAGGATACGTGATCGGCGTTGATATGACCGACGAACAGCTTGAAGTTGCGCAGAGGCATCTGGAGCCGCAAATGAAAAGGTTCGGCTATAGCAAGCCGAATGTTGAGTTTAAGAAAGGGTATATTGAGGACTTAAGAAAGCTCGGGATCGAAGATAATTCAATAGACATTGTTATGTCTAACTGCGTTATCAATCTTGCGTCGGACAAAGAGGCTGTCTTTAAAGAGATATTCCGTGTACTGAAACCCGGAGGCGAACTTTATTTCTCGGATGTATTCACCGGAAGAAGAGTCCCTGAGGATATTGCCAATGATTCTCTGCTGCATAGTGAATGTCTCGGCGGTGCAATGTATTTTGAGGACTTCCGCAGGATGATGAGAGAAGCCGGGTGCCCGGACTACCGTGTTGCGTCAAGGCATAAGGTCAGTATAAACAACCCTGAAATATCGGAGAGGGTTGGAATGATAGATTTTTATTCAATGACGGTCCGCGCTTTCAAACTTGAAAGCCTCGAGAATATCTGTGAGGATTACGGCCAGGTGGCTGTATACAGGGGAACAATACCCGGTTGCGTGCATGTTTTTGAGCTTGATGATCATCACAGGTTCATTGCCGGGAAGCCGATGCTCGTATGCGGTAATACTGCCATGATGCTGCAGGAGACCCGGTTCGCTTTTCATTTTAAGATCACCGGAGACAGGTCAGTCCACTACGGTCCATTTGACTGTGCGCCTGCTCATGAAAAACGCGGCTCTGAGGATGAGACAGGCGGTGCGTGCTGTTGAGATCGGATGTGATGAATATAATGCAGATTATAAGATTAGGCATGATAACATCTCTAATAATAACAATATTATTTATTACCGTTGCTTTTTCAGGGGATACCGTTAAAGCCGGAGACGGCAATGTTTTTTTTCGGGAAGATTTCAATGACCTCGACGACTGGAAGCCCCTGTATTTTCCCAAGATCAAGGAGCATTCTTTATACTCAATAGAAAAAGGAGAGGGTGCTCATCTTAAGGCTGAGAGCAATGCCTCTGCATCCGGGATAATTTATAAGGAAGAGTTTAATGTCTATAATTATCCCAAGGTCAAATGGCGCTGGAAGGTGGACAATGTCTATGAAATGGGAGATGCGCGAAAAAAGTCCGGGGACGATTATCCATTGCGCATTTATATCATGTTTAAATATGACCCGGAGAAAGCTTCTTTTGGCAAGAAGATAAAATATGGTATCGCAAAAAAACTGTACGGGGAATATCCGCCGGACAGCAGTCTTAATTATATCTGGGCCAACAAAAAGCATAAGGAACGTGTCATAGCAAATACATATACCTCCGCTGCCATGATGATACTGCTGCAGTCAGGCGGAAAGAATGTAGATAAATGGGTAGAGCAGGAGGTCGATGTTCTGGAAGACTACAGGAAAGCGTTCGGGGAAGACCCTCCTTCTGTCGCCAGTATTGCGGTCATGAATGATTCGGACAATACAAAAGAGAGCTCTGTTTCGTATGTTGATTATATAGAGGTATTCAAACAAAGATAAGTCCAATGTGTGAGATGTTGAACGTACCACGATCAAGTTACTATGCCCGGCAAAAGCACCCGGTGAGTTCGAAGCAACAGCGTAGAGCACTGGTAGGACTGGCAGTAGAAAGTACCTAGTACTAAGGCATTCAGCAATGAAATACTATTTGAAGACTTTTGGTTGTCAAATGAACGTGCACGATTCTGAAAAGATAGCTGGTATTTTTTCTGAAGTCGGACACGAAAAATCTGTAGATACAGGCGATGCTGATGTGATCGTCCTGAATACCTGCAGCATAAGGGAAAAGGCCGAGCATAAGTTCTACAGTGATCTCGGAAGACTGAAGAAGGCCAAGACCGATAATCCAAACCTCAAGATCGCTGTTGCCGGATGTATAGCGCAGCAGGAGGGCGAAAAGCTATTTAAGAGGTTCCCTTATATTGATTTCGTCTTCGGACCCAATAATATTGATAGCCTGCAAAAATTGATAAACGGAGAATTACTCTCAACTCTCAAGCATCAACAGTCAACATTTATCGATGTCAATCCGGATTACCCCTCGATGATCTTTCCAATGAAGAGGGCAGGGGGGGTGAAGGCATGGGTCTCTATTATGTATGGATGTGACAATTTCTGCGCCTACTGTGTTGTTCCGTACACCCGGGGCAGGGAGCGATCCAGGCCGTCCGCAGACATTTACAGGGAGGCTGAGAAGCTTGCGGCAGATGGCTTTAAGGAGATAAACCTCCTTGGACAGAATGTGAACTCTTACGGCAGGAAACTTGACGAAGAGATAGACTTTCCTGAACTTTTATCCAAGCTGCATGAAATAGATGGAATAGAGAGGATCAGGTTCGTTACATCGCATCCAAAGGACTTTTCGGAAAAACTGATAAAAGCGATGAAGGACCTCCCGAAAGTTTGCAATCATATGCATCTGCCTATTCAAGCCGGTTCAGATAAGGTGCTTAGCCTGATGAACAGGAAATATACCTATAATGAATACAAAGAAAAGATCGACCTGCTCAAGAGCAATGTCCCTGACATCGCCATAACAACAGATATTATAGTGGGCTTCCCGGGTGAGACGGACGAGGATTTCAGACTTACGATGAAGGCGCTCTCGGAGATCGAATATGATGGTGCCTTTGCCTTTAAATATTCGAGGAGGCCGGGCACAAAGGCCCTTGAACTTCCCGACCATGTAGATGAAGATATAAAATCAGAGAGGCTTGCCAGTGTACAGAAACTACAGGAAACGATCTCTTATAAAAAGAATAAGGAACTTGAAGGAAAAACACTTGAGATATTGGTTGAGGGTTCGAGTGATACCAATGAAGAAAAACTGACAGGCAGGACAACGACCAATAAGATAGTGAATTATCATGGGGAGAGGTTGGATATAGGGAATATGGTGAATATCAGGATACTAGAGGCAAAGCAGTATTCGCTGTACGGAGAGAAAATATAACCCCTCTATGCCTGCCTGACGGCAGACAGGTCTCCCCTTGGTAAGGGGAGAATTTATCCCCTCCTTAACAAGGAGGGGGAAGGGGAGGTTCTAACGTTATGAAAGTATCTATTCAAACTCTGGGCTGCAAGGTCAATCAGTCCGAAAGCTCTTCCATAGAAGGGACCCTTCGAAACAATGATCATCAGATAGTAGATAAGAATGGTGATCCTGACGTAGTTATAGTAAATACCTGCACTGTTACTGAAAGAAGTGATCATGAGTCGCGCCAGATGATCAGGAAGGCCCTGAGATCAGGTGCAAGGGTCATTGCGACCGGATGCTACGCTCAGCTCAGGCCCGAAGAACTGACTGAAATAAAAGGGCTCGATCTTATTGTAGGTAACTCCGGCAAACAGAATATCGTAAATTATTTAAATAAGATAAAAACTCTATGTGAAAAGAAATGTGAACATGCCACTGTATGTGTAAATAAACCTGCCAATCCCCTTGCATTGCAGCCTTATTACTCAAAGAGGTCCAGGGCGTTCCTGAAGGTGCAGGACGGCTGTAACCTTGCCTGTACATATTGTGCGATCCCAAAGGCGAGGGGGAAGAGCAGGAGCCTCGTTATGGACAGTGCCTTAAAGGCGGTTGGTGAACTTAGTTTAGAGGGATATAAAGAGATAGTCCTGACCGGCATTCATATCGGGACCTACGGATTTGACCTCAAGCCTAAGTCATCATTACTGGAAATGATGGAGAGAATAACCGGAATGCATCCTGACATCCGGATCAGGCTGAGCTCGATCGAGCCGCAAGAGGTGAGTGACGGGCTACTGACCTTAATTAAAGAAAGAAATATCTGTTCATATTTACATATTCCTCTCCAGAGTGGTTCAGACAGAATACTGAGATCAATGAACAGGAGATATAACACAGACTATTACAAACAACTTATCAACAAGATAATAACAGAAATTCCTGGCATCGCGATCGGTACGGATATCATCACTGGATTCCCTGGAGAAAGTGACAAAGAATTTGAACAGACTGTAAAATTTATTGAACAACTTTCATTGAGCTATATGCATGTATTCCCGTACTCAAAAAGACCTGATACAATGGCATCATTGCTAAGAGATACCATTAGTATAACGGTAAAGAAGGAAAGAGCAAAAAAACTCATAGAAATCAGCAAGAAGAAGAGAAATGCATATATGACACGGAACTTGGGAAGGGTACTGGATGTTATAGTTGAAAATAGGGAGATAACCAATGGTTATTACAGTGCAATTTCCGGTAATTATTTGAAGATTTTAGTCAAAGCAGAAGGCTTGAAATCAGGGCAAATCCTTAATGTTGTGATCAGAACATTAACCGATTCGGTCTTGCTCGCGGAACCCATGAATTAATATACTTAAAAAGGTAATAGATTGATTTTAAAAGGTATTATATCTGCCTAAAAATTGTGCAATCATTGAAAACCCTATAGTAGACGCGCATCAAAGAGGGTAGCCTGAGCTGTTTTCACATCTTTTAAACAAGTGTGCTATATCGCCAAGGTCCGATAAGATATATTATGTAAAATTAGATATTATCCATAGTCTGGCTTGACTCTTATTTTTGAATAAACCCATAAATTGCCTCTCTTTTATCTTTTCCAGTATTATGCCTACCCGAGCACCTTCATTTATCTTTAATACCCTCTGTATCTCATTTCCATCTATCAGGTGTCTCTCATTTATTTTCAGATAATCATATGCCCTGTTAATAAATCTCTGTCTATCTCTACTTCTTGTTCTCATAGATGACATTATGAGTGACATTTCGAATACTGATGTACCTGCAGCCTTGTATATTTGGTATAATCTGGAGTCAGTGATCCGGCCTTTGTATAAATTACTGGCTTCCTGGATATCACGTATTTTCTGTTTAATTGTGTTACTTGGGCTTAAGTATCTGAAGTAATGTGTTTTATTCTTATTCTTATCATGCAGGAAAAGAAGTGATATCCTGATCAATCCGAGCCTGCTCAACCCCTGGCTGATTCGTTCTTCTAACTTATTTAATTTATTGGAATTTTTGATAAATTCATCAAAAACAGCTATTAAGTCAATATTTACCCTTATATTACTGGCAGTTAGGCCGAAAATGGCCTCAAAAATGCCGTCCTGTCCGCATAATTTCAGATATTTCAGGGGATCAGCACTATTTAGCAGTTTATATAGTTCCTCTGTAATCCTCTCAGGGGCTGAATTAATTAGTGTGCTGGAGTATTTCTTTAGATATGATCTTGTTGTTGAGTTAATTGATAGATTCAACTGTGCCGCAATCCTGTAGGCCCTGAGCACTCTTAAAGGGTCATTTTGCAGATTATCAGGACTTACGGCGATTATCTCCCTTTTCCCGAGATCTGAGATTCCCCCTGTCGGATCGATAATTCCGGTTTCTGGCGACCAGGCCATTGCATTGATCGTATAGTCACGATGAAGCAAGTCCCCTTCTATCTTCTGTTCGAGATTATTGAAGTCAATGAAGTTTCCATCCTTGAGTGCTACCCTGTATGTCATTTCCTCTTTTAGCTCAATGAATGTCCCGAAAAACTTTTTTGCGAATTTCACAGCAGTCTGCTTCGCGTTCTTTTTCAGGACATAATCCTTATCGTACGCAACACGCCCGATGAGTAGATCGCGGATATAACCGCCGACCAGATATACCTCTGTTTCTGCGTTATTAAAAACCCATTTATTTATTGGGTCAGAGAGGATCTTTTCTGAAATGTCCATATGTGAAGATAACTTATTATCTGTAGAGGATACAAGTCAGAATAACGTTTTTTAGTTTAATGAATACTCTATGATAAAAATACAATCAGAGTGGTATTCCTGTTTCATGAACTCAACAGCCTCGTCAACATAGTCTTCATCGAGCGGGAAGTTATGTATATAGTTGGCACCGTTCTCGAGGTGTTCCTGTATGATGATTTTGCATTCTATCATGCATTTAATATCGTCAATAGTGTCAAGAAACTTTACATAACTGGATACTTAAGAATAAAAAGGTGCATCGGATAGGTCAGCTTCTAAGTTCGGCGTTTAGGTTGTCCTGCAGGCGTTTAAGAATTACAGCGTGAACTTCATCAACCTCATTGTCGGTAAGTGTCTTCTCAAGAGAACGGTAACGTATGGAGAATGCGAGGCTCTTCTTGTCCTTGGCGATAGGCTTACCTTTATATATATCAAAGAGTGTTACATCTTCGAGTATGTCAGACCCGATACCGCGAATCTCTTTTTCAACAGACGAGACAGTCACGTCATCATTTACAACAAGCGCGATGTCCCTTTCAACTGAAGGAAACTTTGGCAGCGAAGTAAAACATATCTTTGAAGAAGCCGCATCAAGGAGCCCTTCGATGTCGTCTATCTCGGCGATCGTTATATCGCCTTTAAGGTTAAAAATATCCGCAACAGCGGGATGAAGCGTGCCAATGGATCCTATCTTATTATCGCCTATCAGAATGGCGCATGATTTAGCGGGATGCATATACGGTTCTGCCTGACTTGCACTGAAAGTGACCTTGATTTTAAGATCTTTAAATATGCTCTCGAAGACACCCTTCAGGTCATAGAAACCTTCGTGCTTCGTCTGCCATAAGGAGGTCGCGTTATCTTTAAGATAAACAGCGCCGAGCTGTGTGATCTCATCGGCAAGATTTTTGCCGGCTGATAAAAAAACCTTTGATATCTCGAAGAAGCGGAGCGTCTTTTCACCACGCTTTATATTTGTGTTCACATTATTCAGGAGTGCCGGGATTATGATTGTCCTCATTGCGGACTCTTCTTTCCTCAGCGGGTTCCTGACGTAGATAAGTTCTCTTCTCCTGTCATCCTGAGCGAGATTTAACTGGTCTATTATCTCCGGATTGAGGAAGCTGTAATTGATCGCCTCCGAGAACCCGGATTTAACCATGGATATTTTCAGCTTTTTTACAAGCTCCTGAAGCTTGTGTTCAGTAGGAGAGCTCATCTGCATTTCGGGCAGGGTGGACGGCATTTTATCGTAGCCATAAATTCTTGCCACCTCTTCGATAATATCAATGTCTCTCTCTGCATCTTCCCTGTAGCTGGGTGGCATGATCGAGAGCAACTCCCCTCTTCTCTCTATGACAAATCCGAGGCTCAGCAATGTTTTTATGATAAAGTCTTCCTCGATGTCAATGCCGATCAGTGAATTGATCTTCTTGAACGGGACAACGATCTCTCTTGCCTCAAAAGGCTCAGGATATTTATCAGTGATATTTGTGACCTCTCCGCCAGCAAACTCGACAATAAGCTCTGCCGCCCTGTCGAGCGCGAGTATTACAGCTTCCTTGTCAACGCCCCTCTCGAACCTGTATGAAGATTCGGATGAAAGACCGAGGGTCCTGGATGTCCTTCTCACTGAAGACGGTAGAAAATTAGCGCTCTCAAGAAGAATATTCAGAGTGGCGTCAGAGACCTCTGTGTTGCCGCCGCCCATGACTCCCGCGATAGCAACAGGCTTTTCAACGTCCCATATAAGCAGGGTCTCTTTTGATATCTTTCTCTCTTCACCATCAAGAGTGGTGAATTTGTTTGCGTCACCAGCCTGTTTTACGATTATCTTTTTACCTGCAAGTTTATCGAGATCGAACGCGTGCATAGGCTGGCCGATCTCGAGCAGGACATAGTTTGTGATATCGACTATATTGGATGTCGGCCTTATGCCGCATGATTCGAGCTTTTTGGAGAGCCACTCCGGAGAAGGCCCGGGCTTCACACCTTTTATGATCCTTGAGGAATAGCGCGGGCAGAGAGCAGCATCCTCTATCTCAACAACAGGCCCTTCCCCTATTTCATTGGTGATCGAGGCTGTAATATCCTTCATCGGCAAGTTGAGGATCGCGGATATTTCACGGGCGATCCCTCTCATGCTCAACCAGTCCGACCTGTTCGGGGTCACGCCAATATCGAATATAATATCGTTACCGGCTTTTTCAATTAACTCGACCTCAAGTCCGGCCATTGTCAATATATGGGCCAGTTCTTCGGGCATTTCTTTAAAGTCGACAAATTCTTTCAGCCAGTTATAAGATGCTTTCATATAATAAATACCGGTAGGGGTTTGATTAATCAAACCCCTACATTAAAATTGTTTTAAGAACCGCATATCATTTTCTGGAAATAATCTTACATCATTAATGCCGTACTTCAGCATGGCCACACGCTCGATCCCGAGGCCGAACGCGAAGCCCGTATATTTGTCGGGGTCGTATCCTGCCTTCTCGTAAACTCTTGGATTGATCATGCCCGCACCGAGGATCTCTATCCATCCGGTTGTCTGGCATACATTGCAGCCGGAACCCTTGCATATAACACATGATATATCGATCTCGACACTCGGCTCGGTGAAAGGGAAAAAGCTCGGCCTTAATCTTATTGATGTATTAGGACCGAATATCCTGTGGACGACCAGTTCAAGGATCCCTTTAAGGTCTGTCATCCGTATGTTCTTGTCTACCATGAAGCCTTCGAGTTGATGGAACATTGGAATATGGCTTACGTCCGAGTCACACCTGTAAACCTTGCCCGGCGCGATAACTCTCAGCGGCGGGGCATTCTTTTCCATCACCCGAACCTGTACTGGTGATGTATGTGTCCGCAGAACGACATCTTCACATATAAAAAAGGTGTCCTGCATGTCACGGGCGGGATGATCTTTCGGGAAATTAAGCGCCTCGAAGTTATAGAAGTCTTCTTCTATTTCCGGGCCCTCTTCAACAGTGAATCCCAATGATAGAAATATACTGATGATCTCATCGAAAACCAATGTTACGGGATGTAAATGTCCGAACGGAACGGAAGAACCCGGAACAGTTACGTCAATGTTTTGGGTCTTGAGGGATATGTCCAGTTCGGACGTCTTGAGGATCGCTTCCTGTTTGTTGAGGAGATCCTGAATATGATTCTTGCACTCATTCAGGACTTTGCCAAACTCTTTTTTTTCTTCCCTGGACAGGGCGCCCAGGGTCTTGAGCTGTGTAGTAATAAGGCCTTTTTTGCCTAAATATTTTACCTTGAGGTCATGTATGTCTTTCAGGCCGGACGCACTCGCGATCTCTTCCCCGGCTTTACTCTTTATGACATCAAGATCATTGTGCATTCCCTTTTTTTACCGTTTCTACAAGGTTGGTGAAGCCCTTCGGGTCGTTGTAGGCGAGGTCTGCCAGCGCCTTTCTGTTTAACTGAATGTCCATGTTCTTGAGTTTGTTCATGAACTGGCTATAGCTCATGCCCATTGCCCTTACAGCAGCGTTGATCCTTACGATCCAGAGAGACCTGAACTCTCTCTTCTTGATCCTTCTGTCCTTGTAGGCATGCAGAAGCGCCTTATCAACGGCCTGTGTAGCAACTTTATACAGTTTACTTCTCGCTCCGTAAAAGCCTTTTGCCAACTTAAGGACTTTCTTCCTTCTTCTTCTTGTCTTAAATCCACCTCTAACTCTTGGCATTTATATATCCTCCTGAAATATCTTGTTTCTAAATAACGATAAATTATACATTATATTAACTTTTTTTGGAATAGCATATAGAAAGATCCTGAAAAAATAAATAGTTGCCAATAATCCGCATTCCAGGCGGATTGCCCCTTATTCGGCCATATTGATTCGCAAGTAATTATACTGGTATCAGAAATATACCGGATAAGACGTTAGCAGGACTTATTCTAATAAGGTAGAAGCTTGTTGATCGCATCAAGATTCGTCTTGTGAACCAATCCGCTCTTTCTCAGCAATTTTGTACTCTTAGAGGATAAGTGCGTAAGATTGTGACTCATGTAAGCCTTACTTCTCTTAATCTTACCTGTCCCTGTCTTCTTGAACCTCTTTGCTGCGCCTCTGTGTGTTTTAATCTTCGGCATTGTATCTTATCTCCCATTGTAACTTTCATATATAGCGAGTAATTATAATAAAAGCGACATATTTATAGCAAATATTTATTTTTTCTTATCTGTACCTGGTACAAGTATGATTATCATACGGTTGCCTTCCATCTTTGCCTGCTGTATCACAGTGGCAATGTCCGCCAATTCTTCAATGATCTTGTCAAGTACCTTTCGCCCGATCGACTTGTAGACTATCTCCCTGCCCCTGAAAAACATCGTTACCTTTACCCTGTGTCCTTCACCCAGGAACTTCCTGGCATTATTCATCTTAAAGTTAAGATCGTGTTCATCGGTCTGCGGCCGCACCTTTACTTCTTTTAATGAGACTGTTTTTTGTTTCGTGGTGCTCTTTGCCTGTTGGTATTTATATTTACCATAGTCCATTATTTTGCAAACAGGAGGTCTCTCATTAGGTGCTACTTCAACAAGATCAAGGTCTTTGTCTACAGCATGTTTTCTGGCCTGATGTATATTCAAGACTCCGAGCTGTGTACCGTCATCATCTATTACTGAAACTTCCTTTGCTCTGATACGCCTGTTTATCCTAGTCTCTCTGCTTATAACTACCTCCTGTTTAAGATCTCATCTTTGAGGAGAGCCGCGAATTGATCCAACGGCATTTCCCCAATCGATGTTCCGTCTTTCTTTCTGATGTTAATGGTATTATTAGTCACTTCACTGTCCCCTATTATACACATATAGGGTGTTTTTAGGAGAGTGGCCTTTCTGACTTTATAGCCCATTTTTTCGTTGCTGGCGTCAATGTCCACTCTTATGCCATCTTTTAATAATGTATCCATAATCCCCTGGGCGTAGTCTGTGTGTTTGTCCGAGATGGGCAGTACAGTGACCTGCACTGGAGTGAGCCATAACGGGAATGCCCCGGCATAATGTTCGATCAGCACGCCGAAGAACCTCTCGAGCGAACCCATAAGGGCCCGGTGTATCATAATGGGTCTGTGCTCCTGGCTGTCAGCCCCCCTGTATTCGATGTCCAGCCGTTCAGGGATATTGAAGTCTACCTGTATCGTGCTGCATTGCCACTGCCTACCGAGGGTGTCCCTGACCTTGATATCGATCTTTGGTCCGTAGAAAACCCCTTCCCCGGGATCTACTTCATATTTAAGGTTTTTGCTCTTTAGGGCCTTTTCAAGGGCATCGGTCGATTTTTTCCAACCTTCCTCTGATCCGACAAATTTATCGGGCCTTGTCGAAAGGTAGATATCATACTCACTGAAGCCAAATGTCTTGAGAACAAAGAGGGTAAAATCAAGGACCTTCAGCACCTCTTCCTCGATCTGGTCCTCCCTGCAGAATATATGCGCGTCGTCCTGCGTAAAGCCCCTGACCCTTAATAACCCGTGAAGCACACCCGAACGCTCATAGCGGTAAACCGTTCCGAGCTCGGCATAACGCAGTGGAAGTTCTCTGTAACTCCTGAGATGGCTCTTGAAGATAGCAACATGGAACGGACAGTTCATTGGCTTTATCTCATAGTCCTGTCCCTCCACTTCCATAGGTGAGTACATATTCTCTTTATAGAAATCGAGATGGCCGGTCTTTTTCCAGAGGTCCAGCTTGGCCATATGTGGTGTGTAAAGTATCTGGTATCCAGCCTTTACATGTTCGTCTGTCCAGAAGTTCTCTATTATCCTCCTGATAGCAGCGCCCCTTGGGTGCCAGAGCACAAGTCCCGGTCCGATATCTTCGTTTAGGCTGAACAGGTCAAGTTCTTTGCCGAGGCGCCTGTGATCCCTCTTCTTGACCTCTTCGAGGAAATCGAGGTGTTTCTTCAGGTCGTCCTTTGTGAGGAACGCAGTACCATAAATGCGCTGGAGCATCTTATTCTTTTCGTCACCACGCCAGTATGCACCGGCAACAGAGAGAAGCTTGAATGCCTTGACCCTTTTTGTATGCTCAAGGTGCGGCCCTCTGCAAAGATCGACGAAATCACCTTCCTCATAAATAGTGATGGACTTCTCGTCCAGTTCGTTTATAAGTTCGACCTTATAAATCTCTCCCATTTCGCTGAAGAGCTTCAGCGCCTCTTCTTTCGGCAGTTCCTTTTGCACAAAAGGGTTCTTGGCCTTGATGATCTCTTTCATTTTCTTCTCGATCACCTTCAGGTCATCCTCGGTTATGGTGTGTTCGCTGTCAATGTCGTAGTAGAAGCCGTCTGCTATGGCCGGACCGATGGCAAATTTTGTGCCGGGGTAAAGCTCTTTAATTGCGTGGGCCATAATGTGGGAGACACTATGGCGGTATGTCTCAAGAACTTCTTTGTCGTTTACTTCTTCGCTGTTAATACTGCTACCTCCCAAATTAGCTGTCAGCTTTCGGCTGTCAGTTAAAAAGATTCTTCAGCTAAAAGCTGATTGCTGATAGCTGAAGACTTTTGTATTTATGGTAGGCACGAGTGGTTTCGAACCACCGACCTCTTCCGTGTCAGGGAAGCGCTCTCCCCCTGAGCTACGCGCCTTTTGACATTACATACAATTATAGTAAAGAAAATAGTATAGAAAATTGGCATCTTTGTCAAGACACACGCGGTTTTCTGCTATTCAGGATATCCTTTATTTTCAGTCTGCCGCTGCAAGGTTTGATCTCATTGATCAGGACCGGTTCTTTCTGGAGATATTTTATCAGCTCCTTGACCTCTCCGCCTGTAATAAAGAACACACGTCCGCCGTAAGATATCCCTCGTTTCTTGATACGGGGGAGTCTTATATAGCCGTGTGCGCGTGTGGCTATGTAACCGGTCGTATAATTCGGATCGTCCGAGATGCATAACTCTCCGAGCACCATCCGGTATTTGTGGACCTTGCTTGCGAGGATAAGAGCTTCCTTTACAGTGTCGTTGTTGAGGCTGTGCCTTGTTAGCTTTCTCGAAAGATCAGCCGAAGCCTTCTTTGTTATTCCCATCCTTGTTACGCGAACACCGCGCAAAAGGTCCGGTTCGAGCCTTACGCCTTCAATGTCCATTAATATGGCGCCCCTCATCGTGATGCCGACGGTCAGGGCCTTAAATGCTTCTTCTATGGCCCGCTCTGTTATGCCGACTGATGAGAGTATCCTGGTGGCAGCCCTTTTAGCGGACTCGGGGTCCCTTGTGTTAATGGTACTGAGGGGGAGTGTAGATATTCTGTGGACCTTTTCCTTTAACTCTTCTACAGTGAGGCGTATCTCGTCCGCCCTTCCCTTCTCATGCGTAAGCGCCCTCGTTGTATACTGCTGGACGATCTTTTTGACGTCGTCTTTTTCATATATGCCCTCGGCGCCCGAAACGTGCTCTCCTGTCCTGACCGATTGCATCCTTATGCTGTAATACTTTATACGAGGCATTATAATACAAGCCCTATGTCTTTTATCATCTTGAGGTCGTCTTCGGGCCTTCTCCCCGTTGTTGTCAGGTAATTGCCGAGCAGCAGGCCGTCTGCACCGGCGTTAAATATAAGTGAGTTCATGTCTCCGAGTGTCAGGCTCCTGCCCCCGCATACTCTTACCTCAGACTTCGGGAGAATGAGCCTGTAGATAGCGATGATCTTCAGGGCCTCGAGCGGATCAAGCAGCTCATTATTACCAAGCGGTGTGCCAGTTACAGGTGTGAAGAAATTGATCGGGACAGAGTCAACGCCGATCTCCTTCAGAGCAAAGGCCATGTCGATACGGTCCTCCCATGATTCACCAAGGCCGAATATCCCGCCGCTGCATATTGAGAGTCCCTCTGACTTAACGGCCCCAATGGTCTTGATCTTGTCCCGGTAAGTATGGGTGGTGCATATCTCACTGAAAAAGGCCTCGGAGGTCTCGAGGTTGTGGTGGTATCTGTTAAGACCCGCGTCCTTAAGCTGTCTCAGTTCCTGTGCATCGAGCATGCCGAGTGTGGCACAGGGCAGGAATCCCATTTCCCTCAATTCGGATACAAAGTCGCATATCTCGTCCAGTTCCACAGCTGAAGGCTTCTTGCCGCTCGTCACAACACAGAAGCGCTTGACACCGTACTTCTTTGATACAGCCGCTGCTTCGAGTATCTTTTTCTTATTCATGAGAGGATAAATACTGGTGTCGGTCTTGCTGTGCGCTGACTGGGCGCAGAAGGAGCAGTCCTCCGGGCACGCGCCGGATTTGGCGTTTATGATCGAGCAAAGATCGACAATATTGCCCCTGTGTTTGTCCCTTATCCTGTTCGCAAGAGCAAAGAGATCGTATGTCTCAGCGCCTGTTTTCTTTGAAAAAATAAGGGCGGAATCCCTGTCGATCCCCTGTTCGTATTTTGTTGCATCCTTCTCTGTAATTGGCATGGGTTATTATTATACCACGGGCATAAGTTTCGTTTGAATAATTGAAAGGCAGACGTTGAGTTTACATTGTAATTACGTGTGGATATGTATGATTAGTTAATGTAGATTACCAGCCGTATGTAACGCTGAAGTGGCTGTATTCACCAGTATAGTCCGAGCATTTCTCGTCTATTTCCGAGACACTTGCGCCGGGAGGACCCTGTCTGCACCACTCGACGGCCACTCCGATATTTTCTGTGGGGCCCTCAAAAACTGCCTCGACACTGCCGTCCGGCAGGTTCCTGACCCAGCCTTTCAGGCCGAGGTTTATGGCTGTCGCCTGCGTGCTCGCCCGGTAAAAAACACCCTGGACCCTGCCCTTGATAACTAAATGTACCCTGCTCTGTTCCATTATTATTCCCTGTCTATGATATATCATGACATTGTTTTTATATATCATGTCTGTGTCATAGTAAGTCATATTCCATATGACTTATATCATAAAATAATTTTTTAGGAAATAATATCATAAATAGTCTTATGGGTTGAACACACTGTTTTTTATTGCTACAATTGAATTTAATATCTTTTTTATGGAGGCAAATATGAAATCCGTAGAAATAAAACCGGACATACACTGGATCGGAGCGATCGACTGGGCTATAAGAGACTTTCACGGATATGTAACGCCCGACGGGACTACGTATAACAACTATCTCATTATGGATGAACAGATCACCCTTGTTGATACGGTAAAGGACGATTTCGCCTGGATCACCATTGATAACATAAAGCACCTCACGGACCCGTCAAAGATCGCAAATATAGTCATCAACCACATAGAGCCTGACCATGCGAGCGGCCTGGACAAGGTTATGTCGCTCATGCCAGACGTAAATATCTACATAAGTGAAAAAGGCAAAAAGGGGCTGGAGAGAGTCTTTGACACCTCAAAGTGGAAATTCAATGTGGTCAAGACAGGCGATATCCTTAATACCGGCAAGTACAACCTGCTCTTCCTCGAGACCCCGATGCTCCACTGGCCCGACTCGATGATGACGTATGTAAAGGAAGCGAAGCTCCTCATTTCACAGGACGCCTTCGGACAGCATCTTGCCACTGCATCGAGATTCGACGATGAATTCATGGAATGCTCCTCTATGGCGAAGCTCGATGACGCTGTTGTGGATTACTACGCGAATATCCTGATGCCTTTTGGCAATCTAATTGAAAAAAAGATAGCGGACGTTCAGGCCCTCGGGCTTGAAATTGACATGATAGCACCTGACCACGGAGTTATATGGAGAAAAGGCGCCGGGGAGATCCTTCAGAGATATCTGGATTTGGCCGGTGGAAAGGCTGATCTCTCAGTCTCAATTATCTACGACACTATGTGGCACAGCACCGAGCGGATGACGCTCCCGATAATGGAGGGGATCAAGGACGAAGGTGTCGGCTGTAATGTTATCAAATTGAGGGCCACCCCCATGAATGTGGCCATTAAGGAATTCTGGAAATCGCGCGGCTGTCTGATAGGCAGCCCTACCCTCAATAATATGCTGTACCCTTCTGTGGCCGAGTTTCTTTATCATTTGAGGGGCCTGAGGCCGAAGAACCGCATTGCCGGTGCATTCGGAAGCTACGGCTGGGGAGGAGGAGCGGTTAGGGCGGCCTATGAAGAACTCAACAAAATGAAGCTCAAGACATATGAGCCGGGAGTCCAGGTGATCTACAAGCCTTCTAAGGAAGATGAGCTGAGCTGTTATGAGTTTGGGAAGGAGTTTGCCCGTAAGGTCAAAGATTATCACAAGAACTTTAAATAACAGCTATTGACATATAAATATACAGTACTTGTATAATATAAAGATTATTTTGTAATAAGCTTTTAATTGTTGCAGAATTAAACAATGCTTTGACTGAAAAGATACTATTCTTTAAATATATGGATAAAAACATATTCCACGCATTAATACATAAGTATCACTTAGAATAACCATGAAAGAGCAGTTGATAGACCTTAACGATCATATGGCAACAATTGAACAACGGGTATTAGAAGTCCTGCATAATGTGAACTGGATGCTTGAGGCACACGACAGTTCCGCGGAACTGATCGAGGTGAACGGAAACACGGTCATCATTCGCTGCATCGGGGCCTGTGCCGATTGTGAGACCGATTGTGTCGGGGTCGCCTTCCAGGAAAGAATGCCTGATATCGAACTGATCCTTCAGTAGTATCCCCCTGATTTTTTGTCCTTGAATTTCAATAAAACTCTTTAAGTGTCTCTTCTATCTTCTTCTGATCAAATGAATGTCTGATTAGCGGTTCCTTGCTGATCATGGGGATGCGCTCTTCCATAATTGGACGCTGATTCTTATAGATAATACCAAGTGGGATCCTGTCTCCCCATTCAAGGGCCTTCTCGAACGCTGCCAGCCTGTCCGTTGGATCGTATCCGTCCTCTATCTGATAGACTCTCTCTTTGTACCAGCTGAATGTGTTTACCTTATTGAAGGTAACGCAGGGCTGCAGTATATCGACAAGCGCAAAGCCTTTATGTTCCGCTGCCTCCTTTATGATCCCTTTTAGATGTTCCTGGTCACCAGAGAAGGCACGTGCCACAAAGCTGCAGTCGAGGGCCACCGCCAGTGCCATAGGGTTCATCTGTTCAGAAAGGACCCCGAACGGATGTATCTTGAATTTTATACCTTCCATACTCGTTGGTGAAGGCTGGCCTTTGGTGAGGCCGTATATCTGGTTGTCATGCACAAAGAGCTTTATGTCCAGGTTCCTCCTGATATTGTGAAGCAGGTGGTTGCCGCCCTCACCGTAGCAGTCACCGTCCCCTGTTGTCACAAAGACCTTCATTTTGTGGTTAGCCAGCTTTATCCCGGCCGCAACAGGCAATGCCCTTCCATGCAGTCCGTTAAAGGTATTGCACCTGATATAGTGTGGAAATTTAGCGGCCTGGCCTATACCCGAGACAACAGTTAACTGATGAGGTTCGAGATCCATTTCGACCATCGCTTCCTTAAATGTATCCAGGATACTGAAGTTTCCGCAGCCGGGGCACCAGGCAGGGTCTATCCCCTTATAATCATCCAATGATGGCATTTATCTCTCCAATCAGGCTCTCAAGCGTAAAGGGCCGTCCGTCATACTTATTTATCCTGTTGCTGAACTCAAAACCAGTCCAGGTCCTTATGAGCCGGGCGAACTGTGATGTCGCATTGTTCTCTATGCAGATGGTCATCTCGGCGCGTTTTAATATATCGAGATAATTAAACTTCTCTATTTCAGGAAGCGGATACATCTCACTGAAGTGAAGCATAGAGATATTCAGGTCCTTAGAAAGAACGTCCACTGCTTCTTTGAGCAGTCCATATGTCGAGCCCCATCCAATGATCACGATATCCGGTGTGTCGCTGCCGTAAAAAGCCGGGGGAGCGATATCCTTTTTTATGGCGGGAAGCTTATTGAACAGCCTCTTATCGATCATCTTTATCCTTGTTTCCGAGTCCTCGATCATGTGACCCTCTTCATCATGTTCGTCGCTGTCAGTAACAACAAGGTGTCTCGATTCACCCGGAATAGCCATAGGGTAAACCCCGATCTCGGTACATGTGTGCCGGTTGTATATGCCCTGTTCTTTAAGAGCATCTCCCCTGAGTCTCCGGTCTGTATATTTGAGCTTGTCTGTATCAAATTTGTCGAATGTCCATTGTGAATCCGCGAGATACTGGTCCGTAAGGATAATGACCGGGACCTGATATTTCTCGGCCATTTCGAATGCCCTGTTTGTGAGATGAAAAGCCTGCTCCGGTGTGCCCGGCGCTAATATGATTCTCGGGAACTCTCCATGGGCGGAATAGAGTGCAAACTCGAGATCACCCTGCTCTGTCCTTGTCGGTAACCCGGTAGCTGGGCCCGGCCTCTGGGCGAGCGCTATCACAACAGGGGTTTCGGTCATAGCTGCAAGCGAGATACCCTCGACCATCAGGGCAAATCCCCCGCCCGAAGTCCCTGTCATCGCCCTTACACCGGCAAAAGATGCCCCGATTGCCATATTGACCGCTGCTATCTCATCTTCCGCCTGTTCAACAATGATGCCGTATTCTTCTTCCTTTCCGGCTATGTAGTTCATTATCCCGGTTGAAGGAGTCATTGGATAGGCGGAATAGAATTTGAGTCCCGAAGCTATTGCGCCGAGGCCTATTGCATCATTGCCAGCTATCAGCATTTTGGGTCCTGAAACGGGTGCCAGGTCAAAAGAGCACTTCCAGCAGTTTCCAACGGCATAGGAGTGCCCGGCCTTCGCAGCATCAATATTCCCCTGTACTATTTCATCGCCTTTTTTGCTGAATGTATGCTTGAGAATATCAAGAAATATATCTGTATCCATCCTGATCGATCCGAGGACCGCACCGGTCGCAACAGTATTTGCCATTATTTTATTGCCGCCGTGCTCTACGGCAAGGTCCGAAAATGGGACATCCAGAAAATTCGGGTCCTCATGTTTCTGCCGGAGGGTCTTTGAGTCATAAATAACGAGGCCGTTTTCAGTGAGGCCGGAAAGGTAACGGTCGATACCGGCGCTGTCCATTGCCACAAGGAGATCGATCCCGTCCCTTGAGGACATTACAGGAGCGTCTGAAAACCTGATCTGATAAAAGTTGTGTCCGCCCCTTACGCGGGATTCATAGTCCTGGTGGGTGAATACATGGTATCCAGAGCGTGCAAAGACTTTTGCGAGAGAACCGCCTATTGTCTGAATGCCCTGCCCTGCCTCACCGGTTATTCTGATTGAATAATCCATTGATTAGGTCGGAAATCAAATTGCAAAAGGTTAAACTTTAAGTTTCTTTCTGTAATCGCTTAGCCAGACTATATGGCCCTTCTCTTCGTTGATAAGATTATAAACGGCTTCCTTGTCATCGACAATATCTCTTAACTCAATATAGAAAAGGAGTGTTACTTTCTCGAATGTGATGGCATAATTTATGACATCATCTGCTGTTTTCAGGTGTTCGAAGTTCGGAAGCACCTTTCCATCGCCGAGGAAGAATTCGGATTCAACAATGGCCCTCAGATATTTAGCGGCCTCTCCCCAGTTCTCGGGCATCTGATAGGATGAGCCCATTTTTTCCATGATCGAATGGAATATATTTTCGTGTTCTCTCTCTTGTTCGGCCAGCATTTCAAAAAGTTTCCTGAACTCTTCATTCTCTCCGAACCTTGCCGCCATGTTTGTGTAGAACTCCGCCCCGAGCTTTTCAGTCTGAACAGCCATCTCAAGCACTTCCTTTACGGAAAAAACAGTCATGATACCCCCTTGGATAAATTTATTAATTATCTCGATCATTATACAAAGATTTTGTAAAAGAGTGTCTACTTGCCGTAGTTATCCGTAAGATGTCTGATTATGATCCTGGCTTCTTCGTCAGTTATAGGTGCGCCGTTGCTCTTCATCCTCATTACAGTCGCTCTCCAGGCCTTCTCTGATTTCCTCTTTGATCTGGAGCGTTCTATGACATGACAGATGCTGCATTTCTTTTCGTAGAGTCCAGCGGGGTCAGGAGACTCTGGACCGCCCGCAAGGACAACTCCGTAAGAAGATCCAATGATCACGGTTGAGATCATTAATGATAAGATCAGTTTTAAAGTCCCCATATACTCTCCTTTATATTTCATCCTTCTACTATACTGTGCTCTTCCCACATAAACCAATTTCCCGTGTCACTGATGAAACTGTATGTGTTTGCGAATATCTCGTAATGTTCTCCTTCTTCTTTAATGAGCTTTTCTATAAGCGCCTTTTCTTCTTCACTCGCTGCCTCAATAAGCAGTTTTCTGTAAAACTCGATCCCTTCCTTCTCCATCCGCATAGCGATCCTGAAGGCCTCAAACTCATCGTCCGTTACCGCTACCCTCTCCATCATCTGGTCCTTCATCTCTTCAAAAACTGTTTTGATATTTTCGAAAGGATGCGCGTCTTCCATATTTACAGTGGAATTTGCGATCAGCTTATCTATCATTTCGAGGTGGCGCTTTTCATCAACTATTATCACCTCAAACATTTTCTTACCTGCCGGATATCTTGTTTTTGCTGCAGCCTCTGTATAAAAGTCTATGGCGTCTGTCTCCATCTTCCTTGCGATCTCTATTGATCTCATAAATACCGTCCCCCTTCCATTTGCTTGATTCGTATTCTGATCAATTATATAACAATCCATTCAGTTGTATCTATGATGCAGATCATAAATACAGCGGTCGTTACTAATCGAAATTGTATCAGATCCACAGAGATTGTCAATTAAAATAGGTTGTTTTAACTAAATTTTGATATATTAATATGTATCAGCTTAGTTAATATTTGACCTGAATAACCCAATTATGAATCGTAACGATGATCAAATGAAGAACATAGGCGGCATACTGAAAAAATATCAGTCGCAGCTGTTTATCGCTTCTCTCTTTCTGCTTGTTTTTGTCCTGATGTGGGATATGGGTAAGAGCCAGAACCAGCCTCAAAAGTATGAGATTGGTTACAGCCAGTTCATGGAGCAGCTTGAGCTCGGCAATGTCATCTCTGTCACACTGAAAGCACTCCACCTGACCGGCGAACTCAAGAAAGATACCAGCATCTATATTGACCAGTATAAAACAACTCGGCCCGTCACATTTTTCAAGACCTACCTGCCTTCTTTCCAGGGCGAAGAACTAATTAAGGAACTCAAAGACAAGGGTGTTATGATCAATGTTGAGTCTACCGAGTCCATGTCGCCTTTCTGGCAGGTCGTTGTCGGGATAATCCCGTGGGTGCTCATAATCGGGGTCTGGATATTGATAATGAGGGGCGCGCAAAAGGTCCAGGGCGGACCTGGCGGTCTCTTTTCGTTCGGGTCAAGCAAGGCAAAGCTCAAGGACGTCAAGAAACCCTCGATCACCTTTAATGATGTAGCTGGAATGGAGAACGTGAAAAAGGATCTGCGTGAGACCATAGAATTCCTGAAGGACCCTGCAAGGTTCTCGGTGCTCGGTGCAAAGGTCCCCAGAGGTATCCTCCTTTTCGGTGCTCCGGGAACAGGTAAGACGCTCCTTGCGCGTGCTGTCGCGGGTGAGGCTAATGTCCCGTTTTACAGCATCAGCGCGTCTGAGTTCATAGAGATGTTTGTGGGAGTCGGGGCGTCACGTGTAAGGGACATGTTTCTGAAGGCCAGAGAGACCCAGCCCAGCATAATATTTATTGATGAGATAGATTCTATCGGGCGTACACGCGGCGCGGGGCTCGGCAGCGGCCATGATGAGAGGGAGCAGACCCTCAACCAGCTTTTAAGCGAACTGGACGGGTTCGAATCGCATGAGGAAATAATAGTTATAGCCGCGACGAACAGGCCGGATGTGCTCGATCCCGCGCTCTTGAGGCCCGGAAGGTTCGACCGTCATATTGTTATTGACAGGCCCGGATGGAAGGACCGTAAGGCCATACTCGAGGTCCATGCGAGGGGCAAGAAGATCTCCTCTGCCATCAACTTTGAAGAACTGGCAAAGGGGACACCGGGAATGACAGGTGCGGACCTTGAAAACCTCGCGAATGAGGCAGCGCTGGTAGCCACCAAAGAGAATAAGACCGAAATTGATAAACAGGACTTTGAAGAGGCAAGGGACAAGATATTCATGGGCGCTGTCAGGGAAGAGACCATCAGTGATATAGAAAAGAAGATCACGGCCTATCATGAGGCCGGACACGCACTTACTGCCCATGAACTACCCGGCACGGACCCGCTTTACAAAGTAAGCATAATCCCGAGAGGTATGGCCATGGGAGTGACCATGCAGTTACCTGAAGAGGACAGGCACTTTTATCCTAAGAAATATCTGATGAACAAGTTGTGCGTTGCACTTGCAGGCAGGGCCGCTGAAAAGATCATCTTTGATGATGTAAGCACCGGGGCGGAGAGCGACCTCAAAAGTGCCTCTTCCCTTGCTGAGAAGATGGTTGCCCAGTGGGGAATGAGTGATGAGGTCGGGCCACTGAGCCTTGGGCGCGGGGAGGAACATCCGTTCCTCGGGAGAGAACTCTCCCTGCCAAAGCGTTACAGTGACGAGATGGCATGGCTAATGGACAAAGAGATACAGAAACTGATAATTGAAGCCGAGGACAGGGCCGAATCGATCCTGAAAGACAAGAGAGATATCCTGGACAGACTGGCTGAAGAGCTCCTCAAGGAAGAGATACTCGAAAAAGCAGATATTGACCGGATAATAGATGGATCGTAAGACTATCTTTGAGTCATGCCTGTCTGATTTTTACCTATGTCGGAACCTTAAGCAATGGCCCTGATGAATTTCTTGTATTCCTGCGGGGGCGATATGACCTCGAGACCGACACTGCTTGACTGGTCCTTGGACGGATCGTCATAAGACCACTTTACATTGCAGTTCAGATTAATTGTGTCACCTGTTGAAAGCTCAAGCTCGAGATCGAGGTCCTTGCCAGGGGCAAATTCATTTTCCTTGTGGGGGACGGTGATCATTTTGATGCCGGTTTCTGAAAGATTCTCAATAAATACGGAACATTTCCCGGTACAAGAAAGACGTTCTGCTTTTAATTTGATCGTTTTTCTATTGGCGTGTCTTCTTTCCATTATTATCCCGCCTTTCAAAGGAAATTTAAAAAACCATTATATATTAATAGGTTAATAAAAATAACCTGAATTGTCAAGATTAATTTCAGGAAGAAAACAGCTAAAGCAGTGACCTGACCTTTAAAGTGATCGCAGCTGCAGATATCTCTTCATAATCAAGGAGTTCAGCCGGTTTGCCGCTCCTCGGCATTTTCCTTACAGCTAAGGAGTATACGGGTGCGACACGCGGGACTGCGCTCCTCACAGCCTCCCCGAGACCGCCCTCACTAAAGTGGTCCTCAACCGTAATCAAAACCCCTGTATCTTTCGCCGCCTTGTCAAGCGTAACCTGATCGATCGGCTTTATGCAGTAAAGGTCGATCACACGGATAAATATATCTTCTTTTTTCAGTTCCTCATAGGCCTTAAGCGCCTCATGCAGGGTGATCCCTGCTGCTATCACTGTGATCGCATCGTTATTGCTTTCCCTTAGCACCTTGCTGCCGCCGATAACAAACTCTTCATCCGTACTGTATATTATCGGGGTCGCACCCCTTGTGGTCCTTATATATGAGATACCTTTATGACGCGCCATTTCTTCGACAAGCCTTTCAGTTGATATTGCGTCGGATGGATAGAGCACCACACTATCCAAAATCGCCCTGAACATTGCAATGTCTTCAAGACCCATCTGCGAAGAACCGTCCTCGCCTATGGATACACCAGCGTGCGACCCGCAGAACTTGATATTTATGTTCGAATACTGGCACATCCTTATCTGATCGTATGCGCGGCTGAGAAACGCCGCGAATGTCGAGACAAAAGGTATCTTACCCCTTGTCGAGAAACCCGTGGCCGTGCCAACCATATTCTGCTCTGCGATATACATCTCGAAGAAGCGTTCAGGGTATTCGTTCTTGAATATCTCTGCATATGTTGAGTTGCTGACTTCTGCGTCCAGCACCACAATGTCGGGGAATGCTGGGTATATGCGTTTAAGGGCGTTGCCGTAAGCCTTTCTTGTGGCAACATGTTCATCAGAAGAATAAGAAGGTCCTTTGATCTCCTGCGGCAGCTGCATCGTCTTTTCAGCCATTTCCGGTTTTGGTATCTCACCGCGCACTGACCTGTCTATTTCTCCGAGGTCTTCAATAGCCTTGCCGAGTTCGTCTTTACTGAGCGGTTTTCCGTGCCATCCGTCCTTGTCCTCAAAGAGCGGCACGCCCTTGCCTTTCAATGTCTTTGCTATTATCATGACCGGCCTGTCCCTGACCTTCATGGCACCCTGGTAAGCGGAAAGTATTTCATCTATGGAATGCCCGTCGATAACAAACGTCTCCCATCCGAATGCTGAAATACGTTTTTCATAAGATGCTGTATCATGTCCGTACATTGTCTCTCCGCGCTGGCCCAAACGGTTCACGTCAATGATCCCGACCAAATTATCGAGCTTATAATGAACAGCGAGCTGTATCGCCTCCCACTGTGAACCCTCGGCCATCTCACTGTCCCCCAGAAGCACATAGGTCCTGTAGGGGAGCTTATCGATATATTTTGCATTCAGTGCCATGCCGAGTCCCGCGGACAATCCCTGTCCGAGTGATCCTGTCGCGACCTCTGTGTATTTGAACGCCCTGGTGGGGTGGCCCTCAAGCGAGCTGCCGAACTTTCTGAGGCTCATCATCTCTTCTTCCGTGACTGCTCCGGCTGCGGCCCAAATAGAATAAAAAAGCGGTGAGGCATGGCCTTTTGAAAATACAAGACGGTCGTTGTTCGGGTGGTCAGGGTCGTCAAGGTCGAACCTGAATATATCACCAAAGAAGAGGACAGACATCAGATCAGCTGCTGAAAGTGATGATGTCGGGTGTCCCGACCCCGCGCTTGTAGTTGATACAAGACAGAGATACCTTATTAGTTTAGATATGCTGATGAGTTTTTCTGTATTACCCAATGGTTCCTCCTATGAATGATTTCTCTCCCATTCATTTTATCAAAAATAACATTTTAAGCAATGAATAATTTTTTCTGCTGTTATAAAGCCGAATTAAGCGGTGTGTAATCCGCTTCAATGAGACTTATGCCCGTGGTATAATAATTCGTGGCCAAGAGAATAATTAAGAAAAAGACGGCAGTCAAGAAGATATCATCTGAGAAAGATATATCTGTCATCTGCATTAATAGAGACTGTAAATTAAGGAAAAAGAAAAGCTGCAAGGGCTTTGAGGGATGTCCGGGGTTTAAGGGTAGGTAATTCTCTCCATCAATTTATCCAATTCGCTTTGATCTATTCCCTTTACACCAAGGGGGCGGTTTTTACGGTCATGGCAATCTGAGCCGCCGGTTATCAGCAGATCATAACGTTTCACCCAACTTAGGAGGACATTTTCCAGTTCCTCTGTATGGCCTGGATAGTAAACCTCGAGACCGTCAATGCCCACTATGTTTTGATCAAGAAATTCGGGTAATAACTGCTCAACTATCTCAACCGGAGGATGTACCTCTTTGTAATGGCTTTCACCCGGGAATGAACCTGCGGCTGGATGAGCCAGCACCTTTATGATCGGATACTTGGCAAATAACGGTTTTAAGAGATTCATATCAATGCCTGACGGAATGTATGCCGGACTGTTATTTCCGATGAGCCTGTCTGTCTTGCTCCTATCAGTAATATTATGGTTCTTTGAGAGGGCCATGAAAAAGTGGCGGCGTGTGATGTTATCACCCTGTGAAGTTATTTCATCTATAGAGAGCGGCCTGGACAGTAAAGGTTCGCGCCCATCAGGGCCGAACTCACTGTTGATCGCATCTATACGGTCCCTGACAAGGGCCATCCCCCTGCCCTGGCTGACGATGTTCTTAAGATCGTCCCTGAAGCCTGTATCTTTCAGGAGAGATTCAGAAAAATATAGAAGCAGGTGGAGCGTGCCCACAAAGAACGGCCGCCTGAATCTTAATGAGACTTCCACTCCGGGAATGACGGTAATTATTGATCGTTGCGCGGTCTCAATAGCCTCATCCAGACCCGCAATACTATCGTGATCCGTAAGTGCTATTGCCTTGAGGCCCAACTTATTTGCTGCCATGACCAGTTCAGAGGGAGTGTACTCACCGTCTGATTCAGTGCTGTGGTTGTGCAGGTCAGCTATTATCTTTTGTGATCTCATTTAAATATAATGCATCATTTTGTATTATTAAGTTTTAAAACCAGAACCGATACAATATCAGCCACATAAGACAACCTGAAAAGGCCAGTGCCTTTTCGACGTTATTCAGGCGTTCGGTCGTGATTATAAAATAAAGACTGAGCGGTGACGTCATAAAACACGCGGTCAGGTAGATCCATTTGGGGACGCTCTCTTTTTTGGGTGCATCAGGGAACATAGAGCAGAACGGGCATTCGATATCGCCCTCGAGCCTGTGACCGCACCGTGCGCAGCGTGTTATCCCGAGTATCTCGTCTGTCTCTTCCTGTTTCATTATTTAATATCAGTCAAAAGTGTAACAAAGGCATAATTCAATACGTTTTGAATTCGATAAGATATTTTAATACGCCTGCAGCTATAGAGCATATTATTACAGATCATTCACACGTTGTCTAAAGGTATCGAGACAAAACGTTTTTCCTCATACCTTTGTTACCGCAAGCCTTTGCCTGCACTCAGGTTATGGTCTGAACTCAAGAAAATACTGGTGCTCCAATATATCGTGTGTCTTTACAAGCCGATAGCCGGCTTCCTTCATTTCTGCAAGTGTAATGGCCTTTGCAAGCTTGTGAGCGCGCGGGGGTCCGACCTTTGAATCTTTATAGAAATCAACGATCACTACCCTGCCGTCCTTTTTCAGACCTTTTGCAACAGCCTTGAAATAATTGACCCTGTCTGCGACATGGTGATATGTGTCGCAGAGAAATACCACATCAACTGAATTCGGGGCCAGCCCGGCATTATCAGTGGGGACTACCTTTGCTTCATAATTATTTAACCCTAGTTTCTTTGCGTCTTCCTTCATGTATTTGACCATTGACTCTTCAATGTCGAGTCCGATGGCCTTTCCTTCCGGTGCAACCGCCATAGCAAAAAGGCGTGTAAAGTAGCCTGTGCCGGCGCCTATGTCCGCGACAACATCACCGTTCTTAAGATCCATCGCCTTTATCACTTCGGCAGGTTTCTGCCACTTTGCCCTTTCAGGGTCCTCGAATGCCTTGACCCATTTATCGATGTCTTTGAACCTCTGTTGTGTGGCAGGTTCATTCTCGTGTTTGGTCATTTGGGCGTTGCAGCCGGCCGCAAGTACTAACGATAAAAGCAAAGCGCCGCAGAAGGCTGTTATTTTAAATAAATTCTCTTTCATTGCCCCTCCTTATTTGAGATGAATAATAGGTTATGTGATAGATATATTACCATAGAGAGCAGATGTGTAGGAAATAATTAACTTTGAATTTGAAATGTGAAACACAGGTCTCTTGACCGCGCTGTCTGTAACACAGTAAAATTCTATTGTAACCATGCACTATATATGTGATGGTATAAATTTAAGCGGATTGAAAGAGGATTGAAAATGAAACATATGCGCTTCCAGATCATACTCGGCCTGTCACTTATAGCCCTATCGGCACTCTTTTATTTTGTACATTATTTGATCTTTAACGACCTCCATCATATATTCATCTACCTTGTAGGCGACATCGCGTTCGTGCCCATTGAGGTACTGCTGGTGACGATGATCCTGCACAAGCTGCTTGAGGACAGGGAGAAGAAGTCCAAGTTCAAGAAGCTCAACATGGTGATCGAGACCTTTTTCAGTGAAATGGGTATGTATTTAATAAAAATGTTCTCTGATGCGGACAGTGGTCTGGAAAGTATCAGAGATAGCTTTATGATCAGGAACAACTGGTCATCGAGTGATTTCAAAAGAGCTGCAATACACCTGAAAAAATATGAGTTCAAGGCCGATATCAGAAAGATAGAACTGAATGACTTACATGGATACCTTGCTGAGAAAAGAGATTTCGTGATGAGGCTGCTCCAGAACCCAGTAATGCTCGAACACGAGACATTTACTGACCTGATCAGGGCGATCTTACACCTCACCGAGGAACTTGCAAGCCGTGACGGATTCGAGAACATTACAGACACTGACTATGAGCATCTCGCTGGTGATATCCAGAGGGCATACAGCAGGCTTGTGAATCAATGGATGAATTACATGGAATACCTGAAACTGGAATATCCTTACCTATTCTCGCTTGCGATAAGGACGAACCCTTTTGATGAAAACGCAAAAGCTGCGGTTGAGTAAACGGAGAATGATATGACATTGAAACTGGCTGACTGGAGAAGAGACTGGACATTAATGAGCGCCTTCTTTTACGGAGACGAGATAGCGCTGATACACGAAAAGCTCAAGAACCTGAAGATCGAAAACCTTGCCTATTGCTCTTTTGAGAACAGATTTGCAAGGGCCGGAGGACTGGCCGCCGTGACCACAAATATTCTACCGTATTTAAAAGAGGTCAACAATATCGGGGCCGTTCTTTTACTCACCCCCTATTATCCCGATCTCATGAACAAAAGTAAGCTTCGGCCCACAGGGATCAGTTTCGCGGTCAATTTCAACAGAAAGACCATTCATGTCGAAATATATAAATATACCTGGAGATACAAAAGCCCTGTCAGGGGAAGTCTGCCCGAATATTACCTTAAGGCCGACGGCTTTTTTGAGGTTAAAGACAAGAGCAAGGACCCATATATATATAATGAGCAGGATAGTAAAGCTAATGACGTTGCCCTGAGCAAAAATGCTGTCTTCTTTTCACTTGCAGTTCCTCTTGCGATGAAGGCGCTCGGCATAAGGAAAGATATCGTTTTCCATCTGCATGAGTGGCAGACCTCGCTCATATCGCTCACAGCCAAAGAGGCAATGTTGAACGGAACCCTCGAGTCGTGCGGAACTCTCCAGACGATTCACAATTCTTTTGATTCTCCGGTCTCCTGGAGGCTCTTGACGGGTATCATGGACAGGTCGAGGAAACAGAAGCTTGCTGAATTCCCCGGTGAAGACCTGTCAGCCTACCAGATAGGCCTTGGGCTTGTAGACGCACCCATTACAACTGTAAGTACTAACTTTGCCGCTGAATTCACGACAGATGTCCTGATGACCGAACATTTCGCGCCTCACCTTCAGAGCATATTCAGAAAAAGCAGTGTGTACGGGATCAATAACGGTACATTCGTCAGTATCTCGGATAAATATCCCAAAAAGGAAACTCATACTATTGAAGAGGTCCGCGCGATCAAACTGAAAAGGAGAAAGTCGCTGTTGAGTATCCTTAGCAGATATAAACCCGAAGAGAGGTTTGGTGAACTGACATATCAGGGCGGAAGCATAACCAGGCTGCCGGACAATGTTCCTATTGTTGTTATGAGCGGGAGACTCGACCCGCTGCAGAAGGGATATGATATTTTTCTCAGGGCGATCGAGCAGTTTCAAGAGGACGAGATAAAGGTGATACTTACACCGATGCCAGTGGACTATTCGGACCTGGATTACTTTTATGAAGCTGCCTGTAAGTGTAAAGGTAATATCACTGTATTTCCTTTCAAGATGCAGAGGGGATACCGGGAACTTCAGGAAGGCGCCACATTCGGAGTAATGCCTTCAATATATGAACCATTCGGCGCTGCGGTCGAATACATGGCAAGCGGAACCGTGAATATAGGCAGGGCTACCGGGGGGCTTGTGGACCAAATAAGCAGGAACTGCGGATTTTTGTACAGGGAAGACGCTGTTTTCTACACCCTTGAGAATATAACTGCTTTCATCGAATCAGCCGACATTGTACAGATGAGAAAAACGAACCCATGGGCCGAAAGCATGGCCGATAATCTTTATGATGTAATGAAGAAGGCCATAAATGTATATATTAATCATCCGGAGAAATATTACAAAATGGTCCTGAATGGATTTGAGAAGGCCGAAGGATTCAGTTGGGGAGTCAATGCCAAACAATATTATCAGGTTTACGATATGATCAGATCCTAATCCCTTCTCCACTTTACTCCAGAGACGCAAGATACTCCTTTGTATTTGCCTTTATACTGCCACTCAGAATACCAGAAGCTATGGCAGCGGCATCAGCGCCTGACATCAATACTTCTCTGATATTGCTGCTCGTGATCCCGCCTATAGCGACTATAGGGATCTTGATATGTGCCCTCACCTTCTGCAGTGCCTTCAGGCCCTTGGGCTTTCCCGCATCCTTTGTGTTGGTATGAAAGACCGGGCCGAAGCCGATATAGTCTGCCCCTTCAGCTTCCGCCTTTTGAGCCTGTCCAAGAGTGTGTGTTGATATGCCTATGATCTTTTTCCTGCCCATTATCCTTCTCGCCTCAATAAGCGGCATATCTTCCTGTCCGAGATGTACCCCGTCCGCGTCAACGGCAAGCGCTATATCAATATGGTCATTGATGATAAGGGCCGCCCTCTGTTTTGCGGTGAGCGCCCTCATGGCAAGCGCCTCTTTATAAATATCCTTTTTGGGCACGCATTTCTCTCTTAATTGAATTATCCTTATGCCGGAGCTCAATGCCTGTCTGGTGATCTGAACATGTGTAAGTCCGGTATGCGCGTCAGTAAGGAGATATAAAAGAACTGTTTTAGTGATCAGTTTCTTGAAGATCATTGAAAGGGACCTGAGTTTGCTCTTGCTTGTACAAATATGCTATTTGAACTTTTTGCTATTTTCTATAAAATGGGTATTGAATTTGCCGCTCAGGAAAACAGGATCGTTGAGGAGCTTCATATAAAAGGGTATTGTTGTTTTGATGCCCTCGATCACGAATTCATGGAGGGCCCTTTTCATTATATTAATAGCATCATCTCTGTCAGATCCATGTACTATCAGTTTTGCGATAAGCGAATCATAAAAGATCGGCACATTCCATCCAGTAAAGGCAGCCGTGTCGACCCTTACTCCCTGGCCGCCGGGCGGAATGAACAGGGAAATGGTTCCTGGCGATGGAATGAATGTCTCAGGGTCCTCGGCGTTTATCCTGCATTCTATACTGTGCCCGGAAAACGTTATCTCGTCCTGCTTCAGGGTCATGGTCTGTCCGGCGGCGATCTTTATCTGTTCCTTTACTATATCAATGCCGGTTATCATTTCGGTGATCGGGTGTTCAACCTGGACCCTGGTATTTATTTCCATAAAGTAAAGATTGCCCTCATTGTCGAGAATGAATTCGATCGTGCCGACATTAACATAGTTCATTGCCTTTGCGGCTTTTATTGCCAACGCGCCTATTTTATTTCTGAACTCTGCATCAGCTAAAATGAACGGGGCCTCTTCTATAAGTTTCTGGTGCCTTCTCTGTATGGAGCAGTCCCTCTCACCGAGGTGTATGGTGTTCCCCTCGTTATCGGAAATGATCTGTACTTCTATGTGCCTCATATCGGATATGTATTTTTCTATATACATTTCACCGTTCCCGAAAGCGGCCAGCGCCTCTTTTTGGGCGGTATGATACAGGTTGACGAGGTCCTCCTGTTTTTCTACTATGCGCATTCCTTTTCCGCCGCCGCCGGCTGAAGCCTTGAGAATGACCGGGAACTTTATCTTCTTTGCGATCTTCATGGCTTCTTTGTCGTTGGTTATAGGGGTTTCGCTGCCCGGCACGACAGGGACGCCGTGTTTTTCCATTATCTCTCTTGCCTTTGATTTGTCACCGCCGTTGCGTATGCACTCCACTGGTGGACCGATGAATGTAATATTCGATGCAACACATGCCTCGACAAATTGGGGGTTTTCGGCAAGGAACCCGTAGCCCGGGTGGATTGCTTCAGCATTCGTGATCTCGGCGGCTGTGATGATCGCGGGGATGTTCAGGTAGCTCTGTGCTGATTTAGCGGGCCCGATGCAGATCGCCTCGTCAGCAAGGCGGACAGGCAAAGTGTTTTTATCCACATCGGAATAAACGATAGCTGTTCTGATGCCGAGTTCACGGCATGCGCGTATTACTCTTAACGCGATCTCGCCTCTGTTAGCTATAAGGACTTTCTTAAATAGGCTCATGATGGATCTATGAGAAAAAGTGGTTCACCGTATTCAACGGGATGGCCGTTCTCTACAAGTACTTTTGCTATTGTGCCGTCCGTATCGCTCTCGATCTCATTCATAAGCTTCATGGCCTCGACAATACACAAGACCTGCCCTTTGGTTACCTTGGTGCCGACAGTGACAAAAGGCGGGGATTCAGGTGACTGAGCACTGAAATATATCCCGACAATGGGTGAATTGATCATAACAAGAGCTTGGTCCTCAACAGACCCGGCCATTTTCCCGCCAGGTTCGGCAGCAGGCTTGCTGACATGGGTTGAAGGCTCAAAAGCAGTCATAAACTTCTCTCTCTTGATCTTGAGCTTTGAACCCTCTTTCTCGATCTGAAGTTCTGTTATGTCGGAATCCTGTAAAAGTTCTATTAAATTTTTGATCTCATCAAGTTCCATTAGATGCTCCGTTTATATTCTTTATTCAGTTTAAATTCTTTGCTGACAGCTGACACCTGCCTGCCGGCAGGCAGGGCTGATAGCTGAAAGCTTATTTCACACGTTCAATATATTCCGAAGTCCTTGTATCAATCTTAATAACATCACCTTCATTAAGATGAAAAGGCACCTTAACGGTAAGACCTGATTCGAGCAGAGCCGGCTTGCTTCCGCCGCTGGCAGTATCACCCTTGAATCCGGGATCTGTTTTAGCTATTTTCAGCTCAACGAACATAGGGACCTCTACAGTAAGCGGCTCGCCGCTGTAGAACAACATCTTCGCTTCCATGTTCTCTATCAGGAATTTCATTGCGTCTCCCAGATGTTCGCTTGTCAGAGGGATCTGCTCATATGTTTCATTGTCCATGAAATAATAAAGGTCTTCTTCTTTATACAGGTACTGCATCTTTTTTTCATCAAGCTTCGGGGTCTCGAATTTTTCGCCGCCCTTAAAGGAATCATCAAAGATACTCCCTGTTTTCATGTTCTTTAGCTTGGTCCTTACGATCGCGCCTCCCCTTCCCATCTTATGATGCTGGAAGTCTACGATCTCGTGCGGAGCATTTTTGTATTGGATCTTTGCGCCTTTTCTGAAGTCACTGGTTGATATCAATTATTGCCTCTCTATTATTTTTAATTTTTTTGACAGGGTATTCAGGGATTTTGCGCCGTGCTTCGTTACCACGACCAAGTCCTCTATTCTGACTCCCCCGAATCCCGGCAGATATATGCCGGGCTCTACGGTAAATACCATGTTTTCTTTTAATATCTCTTTAGTGCGCCATGATACATTAGGATCTTCATGTACTTCAAGCCCGACTCCGTGTCCTGTGCCGTGTCCGAAAAATTCATTGTATCCTTTATCATTGATATGATCCCTTGCAGCGGCATCTACTATCGCGGCTGCAATTCCTGGTTTGATGGAATTTACGGCCCTCTTATGCGCCTCAAGGACTATGTTATAGAGTTCCTTCTGCCTGGATATGTTCTTTCCATTAAGAAGCACGGTCCTTGTCATATCCGAATAGTAACCCCCGCACTCGCCACCCCAGTCAAATACCACCAGGTCCCCCTCTTTCAGGGCCTTGCCGGTTGGTTTCGCATGCGGTAGGGCCGACATAAAACCAGAAGCTACTATAACCCCAAAAGGCAGGGTTTTGCAACCTTCCTGTTTAAGTAATGCCTCGAGTTTTAATGCGAGATTATCTTCAGTTACGCCTGTTTTTATAAAGGGCGCGAGCTTTCTGAACGCGGCCTCGGCCCTCTTAACAGCCGTCTTCATAAATGAGAGTTCCGCAGGTGTCTTGACCACCCTCAGTGATTCGACCACGCCGGTCAGGGCTTTGAGCTTAATTTTCCTTTTTGAGAATTTATTATAGTATGAGTATGGTACGTTGTGGTCCTCGAAACCAAGTGTCCTGATCCCGTACTTATCGGTTATTTCCTTTATCTCCCTGGAGCGTTCATTATACTCGATCATGATCTTAAAGCCCTTCACCTCGTCTAACGCCTGTTCCTTGTAGCGGAAGTCGGTGACAAACAACGCGTGTTTGGAGGTAATAATAATATAGCCGGAAGTACCGGTGAAGCCAGTCAGGTATCTTACATTGAAAAGGTCGGTGATAAGTATGCCATCGACCCCTAATGTAGAAAGCTTCTTTCTAAGAATGGCCTTTTTTTGCATTAGCAATCGTTACAGCGGCCCTCAGGCCCAGGAGATAGCTTTCAGGACCGAATCCCGATATCTGTCCATGCGCAACCGATGAGATCAATGATTTGTGCCTGAACTCTTCTCTCTTGTAGATATTTGAGATATGGATCTCAATGGCCGGAATATCAACTGCTGATATCGCGTCCCTTATCGCGACACTTGTATGTGTATATGCGGCAGGATTAATAACCAGCGCCGCGTAATCTTTTGAGTTGTGTATCAGGTCTACTATTTCACCTTCATGGTTCGACTGGCTGATCGTGACCTCTACATTGAGTTCTTTCGCAAGTTTCTCTATTGATGCGTTTATATCATCAAGAGTCATTGTCCCGTATATGTCATTTTCCCTTGTACCAAGGAGATTAAGGTTTGGACCGTTTATAACCAGAATTTTCATTTAACTTCTCCTTTTAAATGTATACCTTGTCAGACGTTCAGATATTTTAGCATAGATAAGGTCTATAAGACATATTAGACTTATCTTCAACATTTCGGGTAAAATTCCTTAGAGGAATTTTACCCATGAAAAAACAAATACTTTATTTCGCGCTTATTTGTACTGTACCGGCAATTCTGTACATCCTGTCACTGGAGAAGGTGATTCCAACTCCTGTTGATGAAACGCATATAGGAATTACAGAAGAGGTCCAGTGTTTTGATTGCCACGGTGCTGGCGAGGATTACGCCAGGAATAAAGAACATCCCCCGAAGGATCAATGCTTTAAGTGTCATTAAGTTCACATGTGAACTTAACAGCTGGTAGGTATGAAGTATTTACTTCTTCAACTCTACGATCTTATCAAGGATAACATCCACAGCCTTGATCTTTTGCATGAGGGGATATTCTGAAACATCGCCCTTTTTTGTGATGATGGTGATGATGTTGGTATCAACATCAAAACCCGCACCCTTTTTGGTCACATCATTAAGGACAATAAGGTCGAGGTTCTTGTTTTTGAGCTTATTTTTGGCATTAGCAACGTTATTGCCTGTTTCAGCGGCAAAGCCGATAAGGGTGAACTTACGCTTCATTTTGCCGAGTTTCCGGAGGATATCTGTATTCTTCTTTAAATCCAGCGCATTAACCTCTTTTTTATCAAGCTTTACATTAGCTTTTGAGGAGGGCCTGAAATCAGCGACAGCAGCAGCCATAATAACTGCAGTTGTCTTTGGAAGATGCTTCAAAAGAGCGGTCTCCATCTGGGACGCAGTCTCAATATTAATTAAAGTTGCGCCTGATACCGGTTTCTGGTGAGAAGGCCCGCTTATAAGTGTAACATCCGCACCGCGTCTGACAGCGGCCCGTGCAACGGCGTACCCCATTTTGCCAGAGGAACGGTTCGAGATATATCTTACAGGGTCTATTGGCTCTATGGTCGGTCCGGCAGTAACAAGGATCTTCTGTCCGGATAAGTCCTTGGTTGCCAGTGCGGATATGGCCGCTTCTACGATCTCCGGGACCTCGGACATCCTGCCGATATCTTCTTCACCGCAGGCAAGGCTGCCTGATACAGGGCCGACAAAATCAACCCCGTGTTTTTTCATTTCTTTAATATTCTTCTGCACGAGTCTGTTGCGGTACATACGGGCGTTCATAGCTGGCGCGATAAGTGCCTTGCCTTCATACGCAAGCCAGATATTGCTGATAAGATTGTCCGCAATCCCGCAGGAGAGCTTGTTTATTGTGTTGGCGGTTGCAGGAGCGATTATAAACAGATCCGTTTCGCTCGGGAGATTGAGATGGTCAAAAGGATCTTTGAACAGATCAATATGAACCGGCCTGCCAGTCACTGATTCGAGTGTGTAGGGGCTTATAAAGCGGGCCGCTGCTTCTGTCATTACAACATTGACGCTTGCGCCCTCTTCCATCAAGCGCCGCGCCAGATCAACGGATTTATAAGCGGCTATACTTCCGGTGATACCCAGAAGTATATTCTTCCTGGTAAGCACTTATTTATTAATCTCCGAAAATGTCCTCGATAGTTTTCTTCTTCTCTGTCCCGCTCTTTTCGCTAAGATAGACCTTGAGATCTTTCTCGAGTTCAGTTATGTCTTCAGGCATAGTTTCCTTCTGCTGGGCCTCATCCATTACACGTTTGTGTACCATTTCCTTGGCATCTTCACGGGCTTTTACTGCCGCGTTTCCGCTAAGAACAATCACTGCGCCTGACACCACTTCTTCAATCGCGAGTGTAGTGATCTTCTTGGCCTTTGATGCCTTGGCAGGAAGCGCGCCCATAGAAAGGGCCTTTGCCCTCATCACAGAAGCCATTACTAACCTGTAGGTTCCTTCAATTTCCTCGTTGTCATGCTTGATAGGCAATGAAATAATATCCACTATGTTTACCTCACTTTTATTTTAAAAGTTTATTGATCAACTTCTGATCAGTATTTGCTATTCTTGTTTTAGTTGCCAGGATTATACTTTCCAGTTCCTGACATGAATATTTTAGTATATCATTTATGATGATATAATCATACTTTCCATAAAATGAGATCTCTTCTCTGGCGCTTTCAAGACGCTTTTTAACTATGTCAGCTGTTTCTGTTTTGCGGCTGATAAGCCGATCCTTCAGGGTCTGCATTGACGGCGGAAGAATAAAGACATAAACAGCGTTATCATAAGTATTTTTCAACTGCATCGCACCACGCGTATCAATGTCGAGTATTATATCATAACCGGCCTTATTTAATTGTTTGAGCCTTTTCACCGCAGTGCCGTAGAAATTGCCGTATACCATTGCCCATTCAGCAAATTCTCCCCTGTCTATCATCTTCTTAAACTTTTCTTTTGTTACAAATGTATAGTCGATCCCGCTCTTTTCACCTTTTCTGGGAGGCCGTGTCGTATAGGATACTGAAAGCTTAAGTGTATCGTGCTTCTTCAGCAGCTTCCGGCAGATAGTTGTCTTGCCAGTACCGGACGGGGCCGAGATCACAAACAGGGTCCCTTCCCGCTTTAACGATATTTCCTTTTGCTTGCTTTTTGCCATATGATTAATCCGTCAAGAACCGCTGTGTGATCGTTTCTACCTGTAGGGCCGATAATATTACGTGGTCGCTGTCAGTTATAATTATTGCCCTTGTCTTCCGGCCCTGGGTCGCGTCAATCAATTTTCCTCTTTCACTGGCTTCATCACGAAGCCTTTTTGTCGGAGAAGAGCCGGGTGATACGATGGCAATGACACGCGACGCGGAAACGATATTTCCAAACCCTATGTTAATGATTATTGAGCCTTTGGATGATTTTTTCATAAGCGTTACCTCAAGGTAGATACTTCATAATATATATTACTGCAGGTTCTGTACCTGCTCCTTGATCTTTTCAAGGTCATGCTTCATTTCAACAACAGACGTCGTGATCTCAACATCCTGTGTCTTGGAACCGATCGTGTTCACTTCCCTGCGCAGTTCCTGAATAAAAAAATCTATCTTTTTGCCGATCGTATCTCCGGATCCCAATATATCCGCGAATAAGCCTATGTGGCTCTTTATCCTCACTATCTCCTCGGTAATATCTGACCTTTCAACAAGGATAGCGGTCTCTTGTATCAGACGTGTCTCATCAACCTCGACACCGTCAAGCAGTTCTTTCAATCTGTCTTTCAGTTTCTGATGCGCGGTTAGAGCAAAGCCCGCCCTCTTCTCTTCGATCTTCCTTGTGTAGTTCTCAAGTGACCGGACCCTTTCTTTGATATCAGCGATAAGGTTTTCAGCCTCTTCAACGCGCGTTTTCTTTAGCTCATCCAGTGCGCCATTAAGGGCATTATAAAAATCATCATTATTGATCTCAGGGTCATCCATAAGGAAGATATCCTTGTGGGATGCTATCATGCTGATGCCGGGATCGTCAGAAAGCGAAAGCTCATCTTTCAGGGAAACGAGCGCATTATAGTATTCCCTGGCAAGGGTTTTATTCACTTTCAATTTCACACTATCCATTTCCTGTCTCGGCACAAATATCTCTATCCGGCCGCGGGTAAACTTCTTTTTTACTGTTTTTCTGATCTCGGGATCTAATGAAAAAAGAAAGTAAGGGACATTGATATTGATATCGAGGTTCTTATGATTCGAGGAGCGGATCTCTACCCGGAAATTTCCGGCAGTTCCTTTTCCATAGCCTGTCATTGATTGAGGATGCATATCAGTGTAATTTAATATTCTGAAAGAAGACATAACTGCCTGATCCTGCTTGTTACAAATTAATTGCTTGAGACAAGGGCTTCAACTTCACTTTCGGTGAATTTGATCTCATTGTTTACGAGGGTTACCCTGGCCTTTTTGACTTCCTTGAACTCGCCCCTCAGGATCGCTTCAGAAAGCGGATCTTCTATATATTTCTGAATTGCCCTTCTCATCGGTCTTGCACCATATGAAGGCTGATAATTATTCTCGATCAGCCAGTCAATGACTTCTTCTGAAAGCTCGATCGCAAGGTCCTTGTCGAGCATCTGCTTGTTAAGCTCATCCACGAGCAGGTTGACGATATTGACAAGATGCTGTTTATCAAGCTGATGGAAGACGACTGTTTCATCTATACGGTTCAGGAACTCGGGATTGAATGCCTTTTTCAGTTCGCCGAGTACAGAATCCTTGATCTTATTATATGCGGTTTCCTTCGTGGCCTTCTGGAAACCGAGCGGTGTCGAGTTGTCAATTTGTTTTGTCCCGATGTTGGAAGTCATTATGATCACGGTATTTCTGAAATCAACCTTTCTTCCAAGATTGTCGGTGATCACACCTTCATCAAGCACCTGCAGCAACACATTGAATACATCAGGATGCGCCTTTTCGATCTCATCAAAGAGAACGACTGAATAAGGTCTCCTCCGGACAAGCTCGGTCAACTGGCCGCCCTCTTCATAACCAACGTATCCGGGAGGCGCACCAGTCATTCTGGAGACATTGAACTTCTCCATGTATTCGGACATATCTATTTTAATCAGCGCTTTTTCGTCATTGAACAGGAATTGGGTCAGGGCCTTCGCAAGTTCAGTCTTTCCAACACCTGTGGGCCCGAGGAAGAAGAAGGACCCTATCGGCCTGGTTCTTGCCTTCAATCCGGCACGTGACCTTCTGATGGCCTTTGATATGGCGTTTACAGCTTCATCCTGCGCGATGATCCTCATATGGAGTTCGTCTTCCATGCGGAGGAGCTTTTCAGACTCTTTCTCTTCAAGTTTCGAAAGAGGAATTCCGGTCATCTTTGAAACAGTGTATGAAATATCATCTTCAAGCACAAGAGGCGTCTCGTTCTGCTGGTTCTCGCGCCATTTTTTATTTAAATTGTCATAGAGCTTCTTTACTCTGTCCGCCTCATTTTTTACAGCGGCACCTTTTTCGAAATCATGTAACTTCACATAAAGGTTCTTTTCCTTGTTGAGACGCTTCATTTCTTTTTCGAGATCCCTGATCTCAGGAGGCATAGTGAAACGTTTTAGTTTTATCCTGGCACCCGTCTCATCCATAACATCGATCGCTTTGTCAGGAAGATACCTTTCAGAAACATATCTGTCCGAAAGATTAACACAGGCCTTGAGCGCTTCATCGCTCACCTTGACCTTGTGATGCACTTCATATCTTGTCTTTAGTCCTTGAAGTATCGCTATGCTTTCGTCAACCGAAGGCGGTTGGAGATAGATAGGCTGAAACCGCCGTTCGAATGCTCCGTCCTTCTCGATATGCTTTCTGAATTCATCAGGAGTAGTAGCGCCTATGCACTGTATCTCCCCTCTTGAAAGCGCGGGCTTAAGCATGTTAGAGGCATCGATCGATCCTTCCGCAGCTCCTGCTCCAACTAGTGTATGCAGTTCATCTATAAAAAGGATCACGTTTTCGTTCTGGACGATCTCCTTCATGACAAGCTTAAGTCTTTCCTCGAACTGTCCCCTGTATTTAGTGCCGGCAATAAGGGCGCCAAGGTCAAGACTTATAATTTTTTTATTTATAAGGCTTTCAGGTATGTCTTCGGCAATGATCTTCTGTGCCAGTCCTTCAACTATGGCTGTCTTGCCGACACCTGATTCTCCTATTAAGACCGGATTGTTCTTTACTCTTCTCCCGAGGATCTGGAGCACCCTCTCGATCTCGTCCTCTCTTCCAACAACAGGATCAAGCTTTCCTTCTTTTGCCAGCTCTGTTATATCTCGGCCGTATTCGTCAAGAGCGGGTGTATGAGAGGTCTTGTCCTTGACCCCTGTTTGTGCCTTGCGCATTGAAAGATTTATCGCAAGCTGCCGCACGCCAAGCAGGTTGGCCCCGAGGCTCCTGAGTATCTTGCCGGCTATACCGGCATCCTCTCTGATCAGACCGATAAGGAGGTGCTCGCTTCCGATGTAGCTGTGACCGAGCAGCCTTGCCTCTTCAACCGCCAATTCAAGCACTTTTTTGGCCCTGGGGGTAAAAGGTATGTCACCAAAGGTCAGGATATTAGATCCCGTTGGGAGGTTTCTTTCGACCTCAAGTCTTAGTTCTTCAGCGGAAAGCCCCATTTTTTTGAGGATAACCATCGGCAGACTCTCTTCTTCTCTTAAAAGCCCCAAGAGTAAATGTTCTGTTCCGAGATAATCATTCTGCCTTTTTTCAGCTTCTTCACGCGCATATATTATTACTTTTCTGCCTCTTTCAGTAAATTTCTCGAACATGATTTTCTCCTTAGATTAATATATCTATTCCTCTGTTTATTGTCAAGGCAACACAGATTCATGCATTGTTAACTATAGGTATTTAATCGGGAAATATGACTCAAGACTTAAACTGTCTGATTTAGGTGCTCATTTATAAGCATTATGGCGAAGCAATAGAGGGGGAATATCAACAATCAATCTTTGTTATAAGCGATATCTTTGATCTCCTGAATAAACTCGTTGATATCCTTGAATTGTCTGTATACAGACGCGAATCTTACGTAAGCAATTTCATCGATCTCCTTGAGACTGTTCATTATTTCCTCTCCGATAAAAGAACTGGAGACCTCTTTATCATTGATGGACTGGAGGGTCTTTTCTATCTTCTTGACGAGCTCTTCCCTTGCCTCGACACTTATCGGCCTTTTTTCGCATGCCTTTTCGAGTCCATTAAGGATCTTTTTCCTGTCAAATGCTTCTCTCCGATTGTCTTTCTTGACCACGTGGGGAAGGATATCTTCTATCCTCTCATAACTGGTAAAACGGCCTTCACACTTCAGGCATTCACGGCGGCGGCGAATGACATCACCATCCTTGCTCTGTCTGGAATCGATTACTTTATCGTCGATATGATTACAAAATGGACAACGCATTCAGACGACTCCTTTATTATGGTTCGGTTCTAAATCTCCAGGTCAGTGTAAACCGGGAATTTTTTGCAAAGCGCCTTAACCTTACTCCTTACATTCGTGATATTATTCTCGCTATCAGGGTCCTTCAATACCTTCACGATAAGATCAGCTATCTCTACCATCTCAGGCTCTTTCATTTTACGGCTGGTAACTATAGGTGTCCCGACCCTTATGCCGCTTGTGATCATTGCGGGCTGCTTGTCATATGGTATCGCATTCTTGTTCAAAGTGATACCAGCCTTGTCAAGCGCTGTCTCGGCGGCCTTGCCGGTTATATTCATCTTTTTAAGGTCAATGAGCATCAGATGCGTATCGGTCCCGCCGGATATTACCTTCAGACCGCTCTTAATGAGGGCCCCGGAAAGCTCCTTGGCATTCTTGATGATCTGAGTCTGGTATTTGTCGAACTCGGGCGACATGGCCTCTTTAAAGGCAACTGCCTTTGCGGCTATGACATGGATCAGCGGGCCGCCCTGTATGCCCGGGAATATGACCTTGTCTATTGCTTTGGCATGTTCAGCCTTGCACATTATCATGCCGCCGCGCGGACCGCGAAGTGTCTTATGCGTAGTAGTTGTAACAAAGTCAGCATGAGGCACAGGTGACGGGTGGTTCCCTGTCGCGATCAGGCCCGCAATATGTGCTATATCAGCCATAAGGAATGCCTTGACCTCTTTTGCTATTTCAGATAATGCCTTAAAATCTATTATCCTGGAATAAGCGCTCGCACCGCAAACGATCAGTTTCGGCTTATCCTTTTTGGCGATCTTCCTCACATTGTCGTAATCGATAAATCCTTTCCGGTTCACTCCATAGAAAGAAGATTTAAATAATTTCCCTGAAAAACTAACTTTCGCGCCGTGTGTAAGATGCCCGCCGTGGCTCAGGTTCATGCCAAGTATTTTGTCGCCTGGTTTCAGAACGGAAAACAATACGGCCATATTCGCCTGGCTCCCGGAGTGCGGCTGGACATTCACATGTTCCGCGCCGAATAATGCCTTTGCCCTTTCAATGGCAAGTTTCTCGACAACATCCGCATACTCACAGCCGCCGTAATATCTCTTATCAGGATAACCTTCCGCGTACTTATTGGTAAATACCGATCCCTGGGCCTCCATCACCGCCCTGGTTGAATAATTCTCCGATGCGATGAGGACGATCTTTTCCTGCTCGCGTTTGATCTCGTTCAGGATGGCCTCGTACACATCCGGGTCCTGCTTTTTTAGTTCGTTCATGCTCATTTTAATTTCAATTTCTTCTCAATTGCTGTGATCTTATCAAGTCTTTTCTGATGGCGTCCGCCTTCAAAGTCGGTAGTAAACCATGTCTTCACTATATCGATCGCTGTCCCGATCTCAATGACCCTTCCGGGCAATACAAGCATGTTTGCATTATTGTGCAGTCTGCTCATCTTGGCGGAATAATCCTCCTGGCACAAAGCGGCCCTCACTCCGGGGAACTTGTTGGCCACAATAGACATGCCGATACCTGTCCCGCAGATAAGTATCCCCCTGTCAACCTTGCCAGTTGATACAGCACTTGATACCTTTTCGCCGAAGTCCGGGTAATCAACCGATTCCTCGTCTTTGGTACCAAAGTCTTCCCATTCAATTTTCAGACCGTCAAGAACGGGGATGATCTCATTCTTCATAGCAACACCTGCATGATCACATCCAATAGCAATTTTCATCTGATACTCCTCTGGACGGAACCGCCCAAGCTGTGTTTAATAAAGCGAAAATTATAAATAGTTTGAAAAGTAGATTATATTATCAGCCCTACAAATGTAAGTCAAGAATTCAGTTAGCCAGACAGCTAATTTTCTATCTGTCACTCGAAAAGGTACTGAAATCTAAGGAGATTTTGTTATAATGCCATTATGCCAACAATAGGACTCACAGGTAATTTCGGGATGGGTAAGAGCGCTGTTCTCAAGATGTTCGGCAAAATGGGGGCCTTCACTTACGACATCGACAGCTTTGTCCATTCCATTCTTAAAAGGCCCGCGATAATTAAAAGTATAGTCAATGCCCTTGGGAAGAGTGTTATTTCAAAGCGCTCTTTGAACAAAAAACGTATGGCAGGGCTGATCTTCAATGACCCTGAAAAAAGAAGGGCCTTGGAAAAAATTATACATCCCGAGGTCCTGAAATTATTGAAGCAGGCTGAAGCGAAGATATTGAAAAAAGATCCTAAGGCCATTATCGTCTTTGAGGTCCCCTTACTCTTCGAAGCAGGATACGAAAAACATTTTGATAAAACAGTGGTTGTTTACACCAACAGGAAAAATGCGATCAAAAGACTTGTTCGAAAGGGTATCTCAAAGAATGAATCTTTTAGCAGGATGCGCGCCCAGATGCCGATCAGCATCAAATTGAAACGGTCCGACTATTCGATCAATAATAACTACAGCCTTAAGAGAACTGAAAAAAGGGTGAAGCGTATCTTGTTTGATCTAAAATAAAACTATTGTTACGGCCTCTCCGCCCTCTTCTTGATTACCTTTTCTTGCTTCTCTTACGAGTGGATGGTCCTTTAAAAAATCTCGTATCGCGGCTGCCAGCCTGCCGGTCCCTATCCCGTGAATTATCTTTACATGACCAAGGCCGGACATGCAGACGTCATTTAAATAACGTTCGATGACAGAGATCGTCGGATCGATCCTCTTTCCTATAACATTCAGTTCAGGCGGAACTTCCATGTCTACATGTCCGGTATCAACACTATATGATCGTTCGGCCTTATCTTTTTTTAGCCTGCCCTCTCCTTTCAGCGGCTCGGAGAGATCTGCAAAGGAGATCATTATCTCTTTGCCATCTGCATCAACCTTGCATTTCTTTGCCCTGTTGTCAATGAAACTTACCGTTCCGTGAGTTCCGAGCGCGGCAACATAGACCCGTTCCCCGGTTATGATCTCTTTGAGGGCAATGACCTTTTCAGGGGTATGCGCAACAAGATCCCTTTTAATTTCTTTATGCTTTTTATCAAGGTCCTTTATAACTGCGGCTGTTTCAGGCAACTTTGCCTTCTTCATTTTCTTTATGAGATCATGCGCCTCTATCTTTGTCTTTCTCAGCACCTCTTCAGCATCTGCAAGTGCCCTTGCCATAACATCCTGTTGCTTTGATCTGAGGTTCGAAAGCTCTTCCTTCAGGCGCTGCTTTTCCTGTTCAGCATCTTGTCTGAGATCTTCAGCTTCCTTAAGTCTGTCAACGATCTCCGCTTTTTGGTGTTTGAGGTCTCTTATAAGAGACTCTATCCTGGCGCCCTCTCCTGTCAGGCTTCCCCTTGCCTCGTTAATGATATCTTTATCCAGCCCGAGTGATTCTGCTATCTCAAAGGCATGAGAGGTTCCGGGCTCCCCGATGACGAGTTTGTAGGTTGGTTTAATACTCGATATCCCGTTAAGGGTGATCTCTTTCATTTCCATGGAGCTGTTGATAAGGCCCGGCTCTGAATGCGCAAATGCCTTTAGCGTTCCGAGATGAGTTGATACAACCGTGAGCGCACCCTTTTCCTGTAATCTGCGAAGGATCGCGCAAGAGAGTGCGCCGCCCTGATCAGGATCAGTGCCTGTGCCGAGTTCATCTATCAGGACAAGTGAACCCTTCTTGCTCTGCCTGAGTATTTCGGAGATCCTGGTTATATGCGCTGAAAATGTCGATAGGTTATTTTCAATGGATTGCTCATCGCCTATATCAGCGAATATATTCTCAAGCATGGGCACAGTCGTGCCGGAACCTGCGGGTACATGCATTCCCGAAAGCGCCATGAGATTGATCGCGCCGATCGTCTTGAGAGCAACTGTCTTGCCCCCTGCGTTCAAGCCGGTAATTACTATCGAAGAATTTCCACTGCCCATCTCTATATCGAGAGGGACAAGCTCCTCCTCCCTTTTTTCCCTGCCGAGCGTCTTCCAGAGAACCGGGTGACGTCCATTACATATCTTCAGGCAGCCCTTTGAATTGATCTCAGGAGAAGACATCTTCATCTGTTCAGAAAAACGAGCGATGGCCCATAACACGTCTATCTCCACGACCTTATAATAGTCATCACCTATCCCGGAACGTTCCTCCCTCAAAAGCGATGTGATCGCCCTGAGTATCCTGTACTCCTCAAGCTTCTCTTCCACCCGCAATGACTCAAGCTCATTCCCGAGGTGCTGAATAGAATAAGGTTCGATATAAGCTGTTTCACCGGTATTTGAAATATCATGCAGGACACCGGGGACACTGCCTTTAAAATCTATCTTCACCGGTATCACAAGTCTGTTATTGCGCTCTGCCACAAAAAAATCCTGAAGGTGCGGCGTCACCTCTTTCTCCTTCAGTATCCCGTCGAGCATCACCTTTATATTATTCTCACCTGAACTGATTCCCCGGCGTATAACAGCAAGCTTCTTTGATGCTGTATCACGTACCCTGCCCTCATTGTTTATCGATCGTTCTATTGTTTTTTTGATCTCTGGGTGTGTCGTTATATCAGAGATAATATTTGAGAGGCCGGAACATAACGGATCATTTTCAAAGCCCTTCAGGTTGAGCGCGGAATCAAAGAGTGGTAGAAATGACCTGAGCTGGAACGCGTCGAGCACAACGTCTTCGGGCTTTATTCTCTGCAAAAGAAGTGTCAGCTCATCAAAATGCTCTATGCCCGATAAACGCCCTTCAGACAATAGCGTTCTACATTCCGATATGAGAGAACTCTTCAGCGCGATCTCTTCCGGGTTCCTCAGAGGCGCTGTATTAATGACCTTTTCCCTGCCCGGTGCCGTGACCGCAAATGTCCCGGCCATTTCGACTATCTTGTTGAATTCAAGGATCTGTAGAGTATGTTTATCCATAGGATATACCAAAGGCATAAGTTTCGTAAGAACAGATGAAAACTCCAATTTCATCTGTTTAACTCAGCTATAAAATCATATCATAAGTCGATGATTTGTGGTGAAGGGGGAATGAGGATGTACGCTGAAAGACGTAAGGGCGTGTTTAAAACACGCCCCAACATTTGTACTTCACTGCAACCGCTGTGATATACTGTTCAGATCGAATGACCGGAACCGCACCAATGATAAACATAGTAATATATAAACCCGAGATACCGCCTAACACAGGGAACATCGCGCGTCAGTGCGTAGGCCAGGATGCCTTTCTCCATCTTATAGGACCGATCGGTTTTGATATGAGCGACAGCGCTGTCAAGCGCGCTGGCCTGGATTACTGGGACAGGCTGAAGCTGAAGGTGTATGAGAATCCAGAAGACTTTCTTGAATGGCTCGGGGACAGGGAACCATGGCTGATCACAAAATTTGGTAAGCTGCGCTTTGATACCCCTGAATACGCGGATGAGGACATAATTATTTTCGGCAATGAGCTGAAGGGCCTGCCGCAGGAATGGCTCGACCGCTGGCCAGAACGAACAGTTTTCCTGCCAATGCCCGGAGAGATAAGGAGCTATAATCTGGCGAATAGCGTTGCTATCGTTCTTGCACACGCCAGCCTGAAAGCAGGGATATACGACCAATGATAGTTATTTCACTACAGTCAGGCAGCAACGGTAACTGCTATTACGTTGAAGCAAACGGAACGAAACTATTATTTGACGCAGGGATCACAGCCAGTATGGCAACACGGAGGCTTGAGGAGCACGGGCGCGACATTAATGATGTTGATGCCCTGATAATATCCCATGACCATGGGGATCACGCACGGCATGCAGGGGTTTATAGCAGGAAATATAAGATGCCTCTGCACATTACACAGAGGACCCTTGAGGTAGCGTCAAAGAGACACGGGATAGGCCGTGTAAATGAGGTCAGTCATTTCAGGACAGGAGAAGTGATCAGTATAGGCAATGTCTCGATAGAGACCATCCCGTCTCCGCACGATGCCTCGGACGGCTGCCTCTTCGTAATATCGAATGGTAACAAACGGCTCGGGATCTGGACCGATCTCGGACATGTCTCTGATGAACTCTATTCGCAAGTCTCTACACTGGACGGTCTGTTTATAGAAAGCAATTACGATCCGCTTATGCTGGACAACGGGCCTTATCCGGCTTTTCTCAAGAAACGGATCAAGGGTCCTGAGGGCCATCTCTCGAACATTGATTGCGCCGAACTTCTCCAGGCAGGAACAAAATTACAATGGGCATGCCTGGCCCATATCTCGAATAATAATAACTCCCCTGAGACCGCACTCGCAACGAGCCGCAGGATCACGGGTAACAGTATCCCGCTCTATACAGCGAACCGCTATTTATCAACTGAGGCATTAAAAATTTAGCAAAAGATAAAAAAAAGAATGGCTACTTTTGGCTATTCTGGAAAAAATATAGCTCGGAGAGGCTGTGACTTCCGTGCTTTTTACTGGAATTGTCCGGTTTATCCGGCTCAATAGTAACACCCTTTTCAATGACCGGGTCAGTTGGAAGTTTTTTCATTAAGAGTTTTCTGATCTTCTCTTTGTTTTCACTGTCTACTACCTGATCTGAATGAACCGGATTCCGCTTTTTTGAGTTCTGCATTGAAATCTTTATATCCTTATCTGCAATTATCATTTTCTTTTCTTTCATAATATTATTCCTGACAAGTAAAATTATTGTTCTTTGGGGAAAATGGATTAATCTCGAATAAACAAAGATTACATAGTACGTAACGGCTTGTCAACATAAATCAGCCGATTCGTCTGAATAAAAAATGAGGTGTCCGAATAAAAGTCCGTATTACAATCGGTTACGTTAAAATGACACGAGATCCTTCTCTTTAAGTTCCTTCACCATATTCTCGAACGCCGCCGGATCCTTCTTGCCGAGAATTATGATCGCGTCATACGGGTCCGTTGTTATGCCGGGATCAACATTAGTAAGATATTTATTGAAAATTGACGAGAACAGCTCTTTTTTAGCCTTTATATGAAACGTGTCCTCAAAAAAAAAGCTGATCTCCTGAGCGATAAATGATATTTTTTCAATGTCCATTTCTGATCTCCTCTTTGTTAATTGATGCCCTTTTATACCACGGGCATAAGTCTCATTGAAGCGATGCTATGCACCGCTTAATTCGGCTTTATGAAAGGGCCTCAAAATGTGTAAGTCTCTTAAACTCATTATAACGGTTTCTGATCTCTGAATAATCGAGGCTCTTTATCTTGTCAAGACTGAAGGACTCAACATTGAAAGAGGCCATTACGCTTCCAAAGATTATTGCCTTCCTGATATTCGCGTCGTCAAAATCCATTTTTTTTGAAAGATAGCCCATAAAACCTCCGGCAAAACTGTCGCCAGCCCCTGTAGGATCAAACACTGTCTCAAGGGGGTATGCAGGCGCAGAGAATATCCTCCCGCCCTTGAACATCAGGGCCCCGTACTCTCCCCTTTTTATTATAAGCGTCCTCGGGCCGAATGAAAGAATCTTGTTTGCTGCCTTCACAAGATTAGGCTCTCCTGAGAGTTCTCTCGCCTCCCCGTCATTAATAAGGAGGATATCGACCAGCTTCAGTGTCTCGAGAAGCGAGTCCTTCTTTCCCTCTATCCAGAAGTTCATTGTATCACAGGCCACGAGTATAGGCTCCTTGATCTGTTTCAACACCTCTCTCTGAAGGTCAGGGTCTATATTAGCGAGAAAGACGATCTTTTTATCCTTATAGGATTCAGGTAGTTTAGGTTTGAATGACTCGAAAACATTCAGCTGTGTATCGAGTGTCTTTGCCTCATTAAGCTCGTAACCGTATTCGCCCTTCCACCTGAATGTCTTACCCTCCATCTTTTCGATCCCTTCAATATCGATCTTGCGGCTCTTTAGAAAGGTTAGATGCTCTTGCGGAAAATCGGTCCCGACACACGCGACAAGGGAAACATCGGTAAAATAGCTTGCTGATGTAGAAAAATAAGTACCTGAACCGCCCAGCACTTCATCGACTTCACCAAAGGGAGTCTTTACAGAATCAAATGCAACGGAACCTACTACTAACAAAGACATAACCTACCTCCAATATTTATTTACTTTTATTCAGCTCGAAGATCACCTTGATCGAATCCTGTGCCCCGGCAACCAGCTCGAACCCGCGGGGACCTTCATCAAAATCGAGTCTGTGAGTGATCATATCATTTAGAACAACTTTTCGGCTGCTCAATAGATCCATCGCTTCATCAAGGTCAAACGGACCCGCGCCGTAAGATGTCATTAATTTTATTTCATTGCGCCAGAGATCGTTCATCGGGACAGGAACAGTTTCTTCCGGTCCTGGGACCGCAAAATAGAGTACCGTCCCTCCGCGCTCAACATATTTAAGCGCCTCGACCGAAGCGGACAGTGCTCCTGAGCATACTATCACAAGGTCCGCGAGCTTCCCGTCATTTGCATCGTGGAGCAGTTTTTGTACATTATCCTTCGCATTTATTACAACATCTGCACCTAAACGCTTTGCAGCGTCAAGCCGGTACTCCGTTATATCGGTAGCTATTATTTTGCCTGCCCCGAGCGCCCTGGCAAGACTTATATGAATAAGACCGGATATACCGCTTCCGACAACCATTACCGTCTGACCAGGTTTGAGCTGTGCCAGTTTTTGTCCCCTTATCACACACGCGAGGGGTTCTATAAAGGTGCCCTCTTCATAAGACATGGCATCAGGGAGAAGATAAACGCCGTTGTTCTCAACATTAATGCGCGGGATGCGGATATATTCGGCAAATCCGCCCGGATCATAATTTGTACTGTGCAGTGTTTCACATGCAGTTTGATAACCGTTGAGACAGTATTCGCAAATATTGCAGGGGACATGATGCGAAACAAAGACCCTGTCACCTACCTTATATTTTTCTATACCCTCGCCAACCTCGACTATCTCTCCGGTCATCTCATGACCCAGGACCTTCGGAGCTTTTTTGATGCGGTACCACTCCATGACATCGCTGCCGCATATACCTGTCGCGCGGACCTTTACGAGCAGCTCGCCCGGCCCGATCTTCGGGACCGGCATCTCCTCGACCCTTACATCACTGTTGTTGTAATACATTAATACTCTCATAGATAGATCGGAAGAACGTAGGGGCACGGCATGCCGTGCCCCTACACCTTATTTACATTCTTGCGGCTCTGATTTGCTTTTTATCTCATTAAAGAGATCGTTCGCGTCTTCCGGGGTCGCTTTCTTGTGAACAACAGCGTGCAAGGCCCTCATCATCGCGACAGGATACTGGTGCTGCCATACGTTTCTGCCGAGGTTGATCCCTATCGCGCCCTTCTCAATGCCGTCATGAACAAAGTTAAAAACATCAATCTCCGTCTTACATTTAGGGCCGCCGGCCATGACGATAGGAACGGGACAGCCTCTTGTGACCTTATCAAAATCTTCACACCAGTATGTCTTTACAACCCTTGCGCCGAGCTCGGCCGCTATCCTGCAGCATAACGCGAGATAACGAGCGTCCCTTTTTTCGAGTTCCCTTCCAACTGCTGTAACGGCCATCACGGGTATCCCGTAATTCTCACACATGTTCACAAGGTCCGTCAGGTTCTTCAAGGTCTGTTTCTCGTATTTCGTACCGATAAATACCGAGAGACCGACCGCGGTAACATTCAGGCGGAGTATCTCTTCTATAGATGTTGTCAGCATCTCATTCTCAAGGCTTTCGCCGACCATACTGGTGCCGCCCGAAACCCTCAGGATAACAGGTTTGGTCTTTGCGGGATCTATTGCGCTGCGCAGAACGCCCCTTGTGACAAAAAGCGCGTCGGCATATTGGAGCAATGGTTTAATTGTCTCCTGGGGTTTTTCGAGACAGCTTGTCGGTCCCTGAAAATAACCGTGATCGATCGGAAGAAAAAAACATTTGCCGTCAGGTTTAATGATTTGCGCTAAACGATTTTCCATTCCCCAATCCATAATAAGTCCTCCTATTTAAATTTATCTTTTCTTTTTGTATTTATCTGCGTCTTTTTTTAACTTCATACTATCTTCGAGCATCATAATGAATTTAATGTATTTTACGCCAAATTGTATAAGCTCGATCTCGTCTTCTTTGATCTTTTTCTGGGTCTCCTCATCAACATCAAACACATTCAGAAAATCGCTCTCAAAGATATATCTCTTGAATCTGTCGAGATCGTAACTCGCCATAGAGTACTGAAACTGCTTATTCTCATCGAGTGTTTTGCCGGGGAGATTTTTCCTTAACTGCAGCTGTTTCCATGTTGAATTGATCTTGTCGTATTCATCGACACCCTGGTCCTCTCTCCATGACTTGATCGTCCACTGTTTGTTCTCATTGTACCCGATGCAATGTTTTTCCCTTACGAAGAAATAGAACTCTTCGGTTTCCGGGCCGTCCTTTCCGTCTTTTTTCATCGTGCCCTGCCCTACCGGATAATAACGGCAGTTGGCGGGCCGGTCAGTGTACACCGCGCATCCTTCATCCGAAAGAAAGGGGCATTTCCTATCCTTATCGTCACCCATTCTCAGCATCGCGTGCGGATGTGAATTAACCGGATCAATGTTCATGTCTGTATATGCTTCCAAAAAAACGTCTGACGTAAGACCAAGCCTGTTCTTGAGCCTTACTACGTCATAAGGGGTCAGAAGGATGTCTATATTGCTGCAGCACTTTGTGAAACATTGGATGCCTTTGTGGCACTTGAAGTAAAATTTGGCATCAATTGAGACCTTTGTTATATCAACAGCGCCCATCTTGCTCATTAGATTGTCTCCTTATAAATAAATTTGAACATGAATTATAGCAAAATATGGGACTATTAATCCAAAAACAGTAGAATTACTTATCAAAGTGGCATTTCTTGCATAATTCGAACACATCGTTAACTTCAAAGGCCCACAAATGCGGGTAGTTTGACGCATGAGGATTATGGCAGCTGGCACATGTGAGCTCCTTGCCGATCCGAACAGGATCCTTTCGCCCCTTGGTCGGGTGCCCTTTTTTAAACATGGTGTCTCCGAGCACATGCTGACCAGTTGCCTTTTCAGCATGGCAGTTCACGCACAGGTCCCAGGTAGATTTGAAAAGATTAAAAGCGTAATTGGACGAGTGCGGACTGTGGCAAATAGTACATTTCCCCACGTTTACAGGCCCGTGGATATATTTTTTTGAATTCCATTCTTTCTTCTGCTCAACATGACATCCATAGCAGACATCCTTGACAGGCTTCCTGACAGAGTATCTTATAGCAGCATTATTATCATGACAGCTAAGACAGCTCCAGACAGATGCCGGTCCGTGAACGTAAGGTTTTTTTGTTATACTTTTGTGACAGGAATAACATGTTGAAGTAGCGGCAAATATCTGTTCGCTGCTGAATTTTTCGGAAGCGAAAGTACTTGGACTGATAGGTTTTTTATCATATCCGCTTACTTCCAGTACGTGGCATTTTCTGCACTCAGGATGAGCCTCCATATGAAAACCAGATATTTTGAAACTGAGGGGCGGTTTTCTGTATTCACCTACCAAATCTGACCTGCGGAAAACATTTCGGACAAATGTGGCCACAAGTGTCTCCCCCTTGAATGCCGAAACTTCGACCGTGCTTGTTCCGAGTTTGTTTAATATGACCGAAAAACATTCAAACCCTAAGTCAGGGACAATCTCTTTTCTGTCCTTACCGTCTACAGTGACTTTGATCAAGTCAACGGCCCCTTTAGTCACTTCGAGTGAGAGATTCAGGATATCATATTCGATCACTGTCCTGTCAGGCGGGGTATGAAGAACAATCACTTCCTGACCTGCGTTGGCCGCTATGGAAGTGATCAGCAAATAAGATACGATATATACCACGGGCATAAGTCTCATTGAAGCTGATGCTACGCACTGCTTAATTCGGCTAAATATGAGTTTTCTTATTTGCACTTAGAAATAGATGAAGGCAGTATCTGTTTATGTATTATCTTTTCGATCGCCTTTTTATACATTTCAATGGATTTGTCCTTTTCACCTTTGAGCTCGTATGCCTTACCCAATTCATAGTAGGTCATCTGAGCATAAGGGTTCGCGATGGCGGCATCATTAAGTATTTCGATGGCTTTGTCGAGCTCCCCTTTCATTACAAATGCTCCTCCGAGGCCTGTCTTTGCATCATGCGAATGAGGGTCAAGCTCGAGCGCCTTGTTGAATGTTGTGAGCGCGCTGTCGGGATCATCCATTTCGAGATACAGGAACCCGAGGAGTATGTGACTCTTCAGCATATCGGGTTTGACCTCAATGGACTTCCTGACGCTGTTTACGGCAAGTTCTATCATCCCGTTCTCCGTAAATTTCATGGCCAGATTATAAAGTCTCGTTGACTCAAGATGTGTCTTGTCCGCTTTAACATTGTGCGGCGACAGCATATCGTTCAACTTGCTCTCATCGATCTCTCCGAGTGCCTTCTTAATGTATCCCTCAAAGAGTTTTTTGAATGTAAGGGGATGGCTCGGTATGCTGTGGGTAATGATACCCTCTTTATCAACGATGACTGTCGTCGGATATACCCTGATGCCGTAGTCGCTGTAGAACTGTCTCCCGTAATCTACGACCACCGGAAAATTTATCTTGTTGTCGGCGGTCATACTTTTTGCCAGGTCCAGCCTGTCGTTCCCGGCAACTATAGTGATGACCCTGATATTTTTTCCTTTGAGCTTTTTCATGACTTCAAACGCGTCCTTTAAGGCAAGGAGTGACCGTTTATGTTCTGTTCTCCAATATATAAGCGCTGTTACCTTTCCGTCGTTCTTGCTTAAAGACAGGTGTTCT
>BDTS01000099.1 GCA_002897915.1 bacterium BMS3Bbin09
TCAAAGGTTAAGTCACCCTGAATCATTCCTCCTAAAATCAGGATACTACTATTTGTACCACAGGCATAAGTCTCATTGAAGGTGGTATTTTTTATTTGCTTCTTTTCTTATAGTTATTCTTGTGATCTTTCTTGAAATCTTTCTTGTGATCTTTCTTTTGACCGCCCTTACCCTTGCCTTTACCTTTGCCCTCTTTAGTTGCCTTGGTAATAAGGGGGTATCTCCCTTTTTTCTGTTGCTTGAAATGTTCCAGTAAAATTTCGGCTTCATTAAACGGAAGGTTTACGAACGAGAACTTCTCAAGTATCTGGATCTGGTTTATCTTTTCACTACTGATATTGCATTTCTCTTTGATGATATCGATCAGTTTCTTTGGGGTCAGGCCGTCTATCTTGCCCTGCGCGACGAAAAGCCGTGTCTTGCCTTTGAGGTTGACCACAGCGTCCGCGATCTCAACATAGTTCTTCTCGTCCAGCTCTTCCTGAAAAGAGTATTGCAGTATGGCGCCGAGTATCTGCTCGGGGTCCTTGCCTTTCAGGAGGTCACTTGCCATTTCAACGAACGCGGGCTGGGAATCCGAATTTATAATATGTTCGAGGTCGTACTGTATCCTCTGTTTCTTAATGCTTATAACATCACTTACCGTCGGTAAGTGGGCCTTCAATATATCGGTCTTTGTGCTCTTCTTTATATACTGGAGCTTCCTGTACTCTTCCGGTGTGATAAATGTTATTGCCGTTCCTTCCTTGCCGGCCCTGCCTGTCCTGCCGATCCTGTGGACGTATGATTCAGCGTCCTGAGGCAGCGCGAAATTTATGACATGAGTGAGGTCCTGAACGTCTATACCCCTTGCCGCGACATCCGTTGCCGCAAGTATAGTGATATTCTTTTTCTTGAACTTGTTCAGTATCTTCTCCCTTTGGCCCTGAGAAAGGTCGCCGTGCAGGGCGTCGGCATCATAGCCCCTGTCCATAAGCTGGTTCGCGATCCTGTCCGCATCGACCTTGGTCCTGGTGAATACAAGCCCGTAAAACTCCTCTTCAATATCTATTATCCTGCAGAGGGCCTCGAACTTGTCGCGCTGGGCAACCTCAAAATATATCTGGGAGGTGCTCGTGACGGTCAGTTGCTGATTAGCGACCCTGATGACCTCATATTCACGCATATACCTCTTGGCGATCCCCATTATAGCAGCGGGCATGGTCGCGGAAAAGAGCATCGTACGCTTGTCCTCGGGTGTGTTTGCGAGGACGTCCTTGACCTCATCGATAAATCCCATGTTCAGCATCTCGTCTGCCTCATCAAGGACAAACCATGAAATGTTGTCGAGCTTCAGTGTCCTGCGTCTGATATGGTCGAGAACGCGGCCGGGTGTCCCGACAACGATGTCGACGCCTTTCTTAAGGCTCCGGAGCTGCATGTCTATGGATTGGCCGCCGTAGATCGGGATGATCGAGATACTCTTCTTGCCTTTCAGGGAGTTGATCTCCTCGGCCACCTGTATGGCCAGTTCTCTGGTCGGGGTGAGAATAATAGCCTTTACGTCCTTTGTCCTTCCCTCCAGTGTCTCGATTATGGGCAGGCCGAACGCGGCTGTCTTGCCTGTCCCTGTCTGCGCCTGTCCGACAATGTCCTTATCACCGCTGAGCAGTATAGGGATGGTCTGGATCTGTATTGGGGTAGGTTCTTCAAAACCTTTGGTTTTTAGGGCCTTTAATGTGGCCTCTGATAATCCTAAGTCTTCAAATGTCGTCATGGTTATATTTCCTTCTTTATGGGTTATTTCTTCCTATAGCGATGGTCTACAACTGGCATAAGTTTCGTAAGAAGCAGATGAAATAAAATATTTCATCTGTTCAACTCAGCTATATTTGTGGCATCAGTTAATGAAAGGACTGTAATGTTAACAGATTCGGGTTAAAATAGGTGAAAGAGCCCTTTATACAGGATTTTTACCTGCTCTCACTTCAGTTACTGAAAAAAAGTGCCGTATCATTTAACTACATGATATTAATATATAAATTAAAGATCAATATTTGATTTTCTAATCTTACAACAATTATACTTTAAAAATACATGATTTCAATCGTTATACCTACATATAATTCTTCCCGGTTCATGCCGGATCTGCTGGACTCCATATTTAAAAATAAGATCGACGATATGGAAGTAGTGATCGTTGACGACCTTTCGACCGATGATACCGTGGAGATCGCAAAAAAATATCCTGTCAGTGTGATCGAGATCGAGAAGAACGGCGGTCCTGCAAGGGCGAGGAACATAGGTGTCGGTAAAGCAAAAGGAGACATAATATTCTTTCTCGATTCCGACGTTGTTGTAATGGATGGCACTATCAAGGAGGTCGAGGATCATTTCAGGAACAACCCCTCCACACAATGCGTTATTGGGATATGCGCGACAGAGCCGCTGAACAAGGGTTTTGTGCCCAGATATATGGCGATGTTCGAATATATACATCTGCTCGACACCCCTGGCAACAAGGTGAGCGTCTTTGCTCCAAGGTGCGGCGCTATAAAAAAGGAGCTCTTCCTGAACCTGGGCGGATACCGTGAGACGTATAAGGGCGCGGATGTCGAGGACTTTGAACTTGCCAGGAGGATATGCAAGGTCGAGAATATTTACCTGAACCCCAAAATGCTTGTGAGGCACCAGTTCGTAAATAATCTTGAAGAGGCGGTAAGGAACTATTTCAAGCGCACGGTCATGTGGGTACATTTATTTCTGAAAGATAAGAAGTTCGACAATGCCGGGCCGACGTCTCCAAGTAACGGTATAGCCGCGATATGTTCGTTCCTGAGCCTGCTCGCCCTGATCGCAGCTCCTTTTGTTGACATGGCAATGCAGTTGTTTGCATTGCTTATGGTTATATTTGTAATTTCCAATCTCAAGTGGTGGAACTTCATGCGGAAGGAAGCGGACCTCGAATTCTCATTAAAGGCGCTTTTGTTGAACTATGTCCTGGGTGTAGATATTATCGTTGCATCGCTTTACGGTACAATTACATACTATTTAAAGCCGGAATCAAGTTGAAAGCTTTCCGGAAGGTAACAATATAACACTATGACCATGAAAAATAAGCTTATCGTACTTGCCTACGCAAACGCCAGTCCGTTTCCCTATCACGCGTGGACACCGCTGGCGATCCTTTCGCTCGGGGCATATCTCGAGAGGGAAGGCTATTATGTCGAGTACTTTGATGAGCGCATTCACAAGAAGGAACACTTCAGGGACCTTGTGAAGAGGGGCCCGGTCCTTGTCGGACTCTCGACAATGACATGTTTCCAGATAAAGAACACTCTTGATCTCGCGCAGATCGCCCGCAATATTAACCCGAAGATACCGCTTGTCTGGGGCGGGACCCATCCATCAATGATGGCGGTCCAGACGCTTGAGTCACAGCTTGTTGATTTTGTTGTAAAGGGCGAAGGCGAACAGACACTGCTTGAACTCGTGCGTGCCATACATGAGAAGAAAGAGGACCTCAGCGATATTGACGGCCTCGGATGGAAGAGAGGCAAAGAGATCATAATGAACAAAGACAGGGACTTCCTCGATATCGATGACTTGCCGTTCCCGTATGATGGGAAGGGTAAGGAGATACTCCTTGAGTATCTAAGGAGGTCGGGTGAGACCCTCGAGAACATAGGATATGAGTCTTCAAGGGGATGCCCCCATAAATGCGGCTTCTGCTATAATGTCTACTTCCACAAGAATGTCTGCAGGGTCAAGAGCAAGGAGAAGGTAAAGGAAGAGCTCATTAAGCTGAAGGACCTTGGTGTCGACAAGATGACCTTTTATGATGACACATTCCTTGCCGGTAAAAAAGAGGTCATGATCGAGATACTTCCATTATTGAAGGAGTTCGGGTTCAAGTGGATAGCGAACCTCAGGATCAATACCTTTGACGAGGCACTCCTGAAACAGTTCGAAGATAGCGGGTGCGTCTATGTCTTTTTCGGCGTGGAGTCGCCTGACGATGATGTCCTGAAGCACATAAAGAAGGGGCTGAACAGGAAGATGATCGACAAGGGGATAGAGATCGTCTCAAAGGGGAACATCCCGACGCTCTATTCATTGTTAATAGGTCTTCCGGGCGAGACAGAGGAACAGATGAACCGGACCCTCGATTTTGCGGATGAGATCAGGCGCAGGCACCCCGGTGCCGAAGTGCCGATCCAGCCTTATGTGCCGCTTCCCGGTACATTGATCTACGAAGAGGCCCTGGCGCATGGTTTCAAACCCCCGACACATCTCGAGGGCTGGAAGAACTTCACGAACGACGAGGTGAGAAACCCCTGGATAAAGAACCCCAAGCTTCTGAACGCGATCTATATAAATTCGTTCCTCGCATTCCGGTATGACAGGTTCCTGAAGAATTTCTGGTTCAAGATAGTCTTCGGGCCGCTGCACGCGCTTTCGCTCTGGAGATGGAAGCACCGGGAATACAGGTGTTTTTTTGAGCTCTATCTCTATCTCGCCTACAAGCGTTCAGGGAAGTTCTTTATTGCACTTGAGAAACTGATCAAGAACCAGTAATGATCAATTAGGAATTAATAATGAATGTAGTAGGGGTGCCTCTTGTGGGCACCCTTTTTTGTTATTGGGCAGCCCCAACTCGTTGATCTTCAATGATATAATAAAATCCTTATGATAAAAAGCGGGCCAGCGGTACAGGATGAGGATTTCAGCAGAAAATGGAGAACGCTTCAGGCTGTCATGCTGGGGACGTTCATCGCGCCGCTGGATGCTTCTATCGTAAATACAATCCTTCCTTTCTTTACATCAGTATTTCATGCGGATATATCACTGGTACAGTGGATCCCCACTGTGTACCTGCTGGTGATCTCCTGTCTGATTTTGATCTTCGGCCGGCTTGGGGACATGGTCGGACACAAGATAATATACCTGACTGGTGTCGGACTTTTTTCTGTGACTTCTCTTTTTTGCGGCCTCTCTCAGAACATATGGATGTTGATCACATTCAGGGGCTTTCAGGGAATAGCCGGAGCTATGCTGCTTTCTGTAGGACCTGCGATCGTGACGTCGGCCTTCCCGGCTCGTGAGCGTGGTAAAGCCCTGGGTGTTTTTACGACAAGTATTGCCATAGCCCTGGCATTGGGGCCGACACTGGGGGGTATGATCACCGAGTACTTGAGCTGGCGTTTTGTTTTTTTTATTAACATTCCCATTGGTGCGTTCGCAGTGATGTTTGGACTGCGAACAATACCGCTGGGCAAAAGGAATAAGGGCCAGCGCCTGGACTGGCCCGGTGCGATAACCTTATTTATATTTCTCTCATCCATCTTGCTCTATATGAACAAGGCAAAGGACTGGGGCTGGAGTTCCGCGGGCTCTGTAATGCTCCTTGTTTGCGCCTCTGTATCAGGTGTCTGGTTTATCAGGACTGAAAAAAAGGCTCCGCAGCCAATGGTTGATCTGGACCTTTTTAAGAACCGCGTGTTTGCCCTTGGGAATGTGAGCCTGCTTTTAAATTTTATCGCAGCCTACACAGTAGTTTTTCTGACGCCGTTTTATCTCACTTTGATCATGAAACTGCCGATCTCCCGGGTCGGACTTGTCATGGCAACCTTTCCACTTGTTATGCTGGTCGTATCTCCTCTCAGCGGAACTATTTCCGATCACATAGGGTACCGTGTCCTGACGTGCAGCGGGATGCTCATTTGTTCATTCGCAATGGTCCTTTTTAGCAGATTGACAGATGCAAACCGTATGATGGATGTTGTCTGGTATCTCCTGATCTTCAGTCTTGGGACATCTGCGTTTATGACTCCCAACAGCAGCGCTGTCATGGGCAGTATTCCTAAAAAGTATCTTGGCATAGCTTCAGGAATTCTTGCGAATATGAGGAGTCTTGGAATGATCCTGGGGATAGCGATATCAGGCGCGGTCTTTTACAACATAGCACCGACCGCCTTGATAAGAAGTCATTCAATATTAAATAATGATGAAATTCAGAAGGTGCTGGCAGGTTTTCACTGGGCTTTTGTAACTGCTGCGGTTGTGGCTTTCAGCGCGTCTATTACTTCCTTTTTTTCAAAAAACAGCAGTTAGTAATAATATAAAGACTTGTATCGTTTAGATTATGATCTACCCTGTCTGATATCTTCCATCATTTGCACCAGCGCCTCCATAATTCTGCCGGGCTCAGGCGGACAGCCGGGTATGACAAGATCAACGGGAATAACGGAATCAACTCCCTTATTAACTGCATAACTCCCTTTATAAATGCCTCCGTCAATTGCGCAGTCACCGCATGCAACGACAATCTTTGGCTCCGGGGTGGCGTCAAGAGTTTGTCTAAGGGCAAGTTCCATCTGCCTTGAAACAGGACCTGTTACCAGCAGCAGATCAGCGTGCCTTGGTGAGGCAACAAGATCAATGCCGTATCTCTGGATATCATAAACAGGATTGGTCAATGCAGTGCACTCCCATTCACAGGCATTACATGACCCTGCATCCACCTGCCTGATCCTCAATGAACGGCCAAAGACGGGGTCCATTTTTTTCTTGAGTTGAACCGGCGAAACATTGTCTTCTTTTACATCTAATGTCCTGTTACCGGTAAATATATTCTTTAGTATCTTTTTCAGCATTACATGTCACTTCCTGAATATGATAAATTGAAACTCTTATTGCATAAAGGGAAATCCGGTACTATTTCACCGTGTACTGCAAAAGGGACTGCGGGCCAGTTACAAAAGGACGGGGAACGCAGTTTTACCCTGTGAGGCATGCCTTTGCTGTCAGACATTACCCAGTAAAATACGGACCCTCTCGGTGTTTCTGTATATCCCAGCGCCGATGATCCGGCAGGAATGGTTTTAACGCTGGATGAGAGGTCGCCATTGTAGCTGTTTTCAAGCAAGGCATTGATTATTGATATCGAGCATTCCACTTCTTCCGCACGGACCATCATTCTGGCATATACATCACATTTACCGCTTGTATGGGGCTCAAAGTCGAGATCGTCATAAAGGAAATGGGGATGGGCCTTTCGTATATCATCATTGATACCTGACGCCCTGGCTGCAACCCCTGTTACGCCGAGCCTCAAGGCAATGTCTTTAGAGAGTTTCCCTGTATTTTCGAGCCGCTCAATGTGCGAAATTGTACCGAGCAGCATCTTCATGAATTTCTTGTATTCGACTGTGACAGCGTCTATTGTATTCAGGATATCGTCAGCTTTGAGAAAGACGTCACTTGTAACGCCTCCAATAATGTTAATTCCTCTCAGATACCGGCTCCCGGTCAACCGCTTATTAAACTGTAAGAGGTCTTCCTTGATGACTGCCCCGTATGTATTACCTATTGCCACACCTGTGCCGGCGCACATATTTCCTATGTCCCCGATATGATTGTAAAGTCTTTCAAGCTCAAGGAGCATGGTCCTGACTGCCGCGGCTTTTTCACTTATTTCTATATCAGCCATTCTCTCCACTGCCATGCAGTATGCCGCTGAGTGTGAAAATGAGGATGTCCCCGATACCCTCTCGGCAAGCCTGACACCGTCAAAAAAACTCATGCCTTCAAAATGTTTTTCTATTCCTTTATGGGTGTAAAAAAGCCTTGGTTCAAGAAAAAAGATGGTCTCGCCGACTGTGCTGAACCTGAAATGGCCCGGCTCGATTATCCCGGCATGCACAGGCCCAACAGGGATCTCATGGACTCCTTCCCCTTCAACCTCCATAAACTTATAAGCTTCTTTTTTTATCAGCCCCTCACCCCATTCATTCAGGTCCGTCCTGCTTATAGTCCAGTCTTTTCTCAATGGATATGAATCTGAAGGAAAAGAGTCATGGAATACCAGTCTTCTAAGGTCCGGGTGCCCTTCAGGTATAAGGCCGAACATGTCCCTTATCTCGCGCTCATACCAGTGTACCGCCGGGATGTCAGGCGTAAGACTTTTATAGACAGGGGCATTTTCCTTGAGGTCGAAAAAAGGGATATGAAAAATGTCCTTTTCCTTTTCAGAAAATACCATATATATTCTGAAACAATCATTAGACTGCCTTAGGTCAGCTGCAAACATAAGGCGGGGATAATATCTCCCGCTGTTGTAAAGGGCGATGCAGTGGTCCCTGAATCTGTTCGCCTCAAGTTCTATATACCGTTCATTTTCAGGCATTATTTACCGGCCTCCCATCACTATATTTACTGAACTTTTCAGGGTACTGTCAAGAAACGAGGGGAGATGAATGCCCAGCGTGAGCATAACGACCGCCATTATAATTATTACGTATGTGCTTATCCTGTTCCATTCAATGTCCCTGCTTTTTTCGGATTTACCAAATGTCATTTTGCCGAAATGATAGACAATGGCTCCGAATATGACAGTGGCAAAGACGATGAAAAGGGTAAACGTTATCCAGCTTCCGCTGTCAACCGCTGCCTTCATTATTGTGAATTCACTCAGGAATATATTGAACGGGGGCGCTCCGGCAATGGCCAGCGCAGCAAGCAGCATTACCGTGCCTGAGACAGGCAGGGCCTCTATTGCGCCTTTGACCTTATCGATCTTTGTTGAATGATATTTCAGCCTTACCCTTCCGGTTGTAAAAAAGAGCAGGGTCTTTACCACGGCATGGTTGAGGACATGAAGCAGTGAGCCGTATATACCCCAGAAACCACCTATCCCAATGCCTACTGCGATTATCCCGATATGTTCGATACTGGAGTAGGCAAGGAGTCTCTTGTAATTATTCTGCATGAGTATGAAAGCTGTTGCAAGGCCCATGGAGAGTAGCCCGAAGAAGAGCAGGAGATGTTCTGAATATAAAGGTCCGGCAGCCTTGTTTACAATTATCACATATCTCAGGATTCCCAGGAACGCGCATTTAAGAAGCACCCCTGACAGGAGGGCGCTGATTGGCGTCGGAGCCTGGCTGTGCGCATCAGGGAGCCAGTTGTGAACAGGCGCGATCCCTGCCTTTGCTCCATAGCCCAAAAGTATGAATATAAAGGCAAGCTTGACTGTTGCCGGGTTTAATTTTTCAGCTATGTCCCTGAGTTCGGTCCAGTTCATCGTCCCGTGTCCGCCAAGGGTAACAACCGAGGCATAATATATAATGAATATACCAAGGAGCGCAAAGGTTATGCTTACAGTGCAGAGTATAATGTATTTCCAGGCAGCTTCTATGGACTGCCTGTTCTTGTAGAAACCTACAAGTAGAGCCGATACGAGGGTGGTCCCTTCTATAGCTATCCAGAATATAGCGATATTGTTGGATGCAGCGGCCAGAAGCATCGTAAATACAAACAGGTGCATCAGTGCATAGTAGATCCTGATCTCCCTGATACTTACCAGTCCTTCCCTGAATTCCTGGCCCATATAATCAATGGAATAAATTGCAGTTAAGAGAGAGATAATGACGATAATTCCCATGAAATACGCGGAAAGTGCATCCAGAAAAAAGGTATTTCCCATAAAATAGAGAGGCGCTGAAAGCGCAGCCTTCAATGGGGAAACAGCGGCAATGCATAATGCGGCGGCCCCTGAAAGATTGACCAGTTCAACGGCCCTTTTCTTCTGCATCATAAAGCAGAGCAGAGCAGTAATAATTGGTATGAAAAGCATTGCGCCTATCATCATCATCCCTTCAATGTATTAAGCCGGTCAAGGTCTGCGGAGGCAAATGTCCGCCTGATCTGCACGGCGAAGATCCCGAGTATTATTACTCCCATCAGTACATCGAACAGGACCCCCAGTTCAATGATCGTAGGCATTCCGGATGTGAGTGAAAACCCTGCGAGAAATAGCCCGTTTTCCATAAAGAGCAAACCGATCACCTGTGTTACCGCCTTCCTGCGGGTTATCATTATAAAAAGTCCGATAAGCAACACGGCGATAGAGATCTGAAGAACATTCTTCAAAAAACCTTCAATAAATACGGCATCACTTAAAGAGGTATATACAACCGCAACAAGGACAGCTGATATGCTCAGGGAAACAACGTTATTGATGTATGGCTCAACCTCATGTGTGACCCTCATTTTACGGATTATCCTGCCAAGAAACAGGGGTATTAAAATGCCTTTGCTTAAAACAGTTATGCCTGCAGCGGCATAAAGATGTGTTTCCCCGTTCATCAGGGCAATTACAAATATTAAAGATGCCAGAAGCCATGAATTCAGTGTATATGCCTTTACGCATGACTCGATCCTTTTAAGGGCGTTCATCGAAACAGCGGTAAGAAGCAGACCGGCAGATATAAAATCAATTACAAAATATGCCTCGATCCAGTTGTTCATATCTCTATGCTCCAATAAATATATTTAAAATTAAAGCCAAATCCATTTTCATCTTCCAGTCATTATATATGTTAGAAGCGACAGGAACGCCAGTACGAATCCGCCTTCGAGCAGGGAAGGGAGCTGAAAAAATCTCATCTTGGCCCTTGAAGATTCTATTATTGCCATGAAAAATGCGATGGAGAACATCTTCAGCAAATATATACCGAACGACATAGCAAGCGCTGCTGGTTCTGTATTATTAATGATCCCTGCCGGGAAGAATATATCAACAGCAAGGGTAAAAAGAAGCATCTGCTTCATATAATGCGCCCATTCCATGAGCGCCAGATATTTTCCTGAATACTCCAGCACCATACCTTCATGGATCATGGTCAGTTCCAGATGAGTGTCCGGATTGTCCACAGGGATCCTGCCTGTTTCAGCTATGATCGCAATTATAAAGGCGGAAAGGGCGAGAATATGAGAAGGTGTATAGATCGGTCCTGAGATACTGGCAAGCATCGCAATGTTTGTGGAGCCTGCTGAAATGGCCGCGGTAAAAATGCTCAGCATGAGCATGGGTTCAACCAGGATCGCAACGGTCATTTCCCTGCTGCTCCCCTCGCCTCCAAATGCAGTTCCTGCATCAAGCCCTGCAAGGGCCATGAAAAACCGTCCAAGGGCAAAGATATAAATTATTGCGATGATGTCCCCCATGACGGAAAAAGGCGATACAGTGGTTATAACGGGAACGATCATGGCAGCAACAATTGTTGATGTGAATAATATATAAGGTGCTGCTCCGAAGATCCATGATGTTGTGTTGGAGATCCGCATATCTTTTTTGAAGAGTCTGATCAGGTCAAAGTAAGACTGAAACAGTCCCGGCCCCGGCCGGCCCTGCATCTGAGCCTTAAGCTTCCTTATCACCCCGTTGATCAGTGGAGAAAGAATAATTATCAATATAAATTGTAAATATTCCATTAGTTACCCCCAAAGATCAAGAGAAGTATCAGGGTTGCCAGTATATATCCAAGATAAAGATGAAGACTGCCGGACTGAAGTATACTGACCCTGCGGGCTGCGCCACGGATGAGTGACGTGAGAGGTCTGTAGATATACACTTCAAGAAAAGGTGTGATCTCGCCGCTGTATTTTATGGAGCTTAGAAAGAAAGGCTTCACGATGTAAGAGATGTTGAGATCTCTCTTCGGAAGATATATCTTCCTGAAGATCATCCTTAACGGTTTTGTGAAGCCCGTTGCCGTGTACTGCATTCTCGGTGTCAGCGCTTTAATACCGCAGTCCCAGGAATCGCCATAGGATATCTTCCTCTTTCCTCCGGCTATAAAGATAAATATAACTGTTGTGATAAACATAATAATGATCGAGATAAGAATAGCTGCTGGTGAAAGATCAGAGAGAGATCCCCCTATATGCAAAAACCCCGCACCTGTCGGCATAATGCCGGCTCCGGTGTAGCTGAAGACTGCCGGGGATATGACTCTGAGCGTCAGGCCGGGGAAAATGCCGAGTACCAGGCAAAGCAGGGCAAGCACGCCCATCCCGGTTATCATCGAAGCGGATGATTCCTTAACGTCTTCGGCATGACTGCTTCTCGGCATTCCCAGAAAGGATATACCGAATGCCTTTACAAAGCAGGCTGCCGCAAGTGCGCCTGTAAGGGCAAGGGCGGCGGCGCCAAGGGGAGCTGCTATTTTAGATGCAATGGATACAGAGTTAAAGCCTGAAAGCAATGACTGGTAAGTCAGCCATTCACTCACGAACCCGTTAAAAGGCGGCAGGGCACATATGGAGACAGATCCTATAAGAAAGAATAATCCGGTATACGGCATGGACTTTAACAGCCCGCCCATTTTTTCCATATTCTTCGTATGAGTTGCATGCATGACAGAGCCGGTGCCAAGGAATAAAAGTCCTTTGAAGACAGCATGATTCAGCGTATGATAAAGGGCCGCTGCAAGGGCTATGGACGAAGCTGTGTAAAGCCCGTTACTTTTAAGCATCATTGCCGCGCCTATACCGAGAAAAATAACACCTATGTTCTCAACACTGCAATACGCGAGCAGCCTCTTCATATCGTATTCCATTAACGCATATAACATCCCGATGATACATGATACGGCCCCTATGACAATTACGGTTATTCCCCACCATTCCGGAGACTGCTGCAATATATCCAGATTTATTCTTATGAAACCGTAGATCCCTGTCTTTATCATCACTCCCGACATCAGCGCTGAAATGTTTGATGGAGCTGCCGGATGTGCCCTTGGAAGCCATGTATGCAGCGGAATAATTCCTGCCTTAGTGCCGAAACCGATAATAGAAAATATAAATATCAAATTCTTGAGAGTATCCGGTATATGAGATGCGTACAACTTTATTTCAGCAAGATCCATACTGCCGGTCTGTGTGTAGAGGACCAGAAAAAGAGCTATTATAAAGGCCGTTCCGGCATGAGTCATCACCGCGTATATAAGTCCTGCCCGGGCTGATTCCTCATCCCGCTGCAAGGTGACAAGAAAGTAGGACAGGAGGGACATTGTTTCCCATGAGATAAGGAATGTGATGATATTCCCGGAAAGAACGACTGCATACATGCTCAGGATAAAAAAGTTATACAAAACTCCCGCAGCCCCCGGGTTCTTCATATCTTTTGTATAACCGACAGAGTAGATCGAAACGGCAAAGGCAAGAACCGAGATCGCCAGCAGGAAGAAACCGGAAAGTGCGTCTCCGTAAAATACAAAGTCAAAGGCAGAGGATATGTTCAGAGTATATAATTTTGAAGGCGCTGAAAATATAATAGAGAGCGCGAACAAACCGAAACCCAGGGAGCCGATAGAAGAGATGATATAGGTATATCTTTTAATCTTTTGCAGAGGGAGTATCGAGATAATAGCCGCTATAAGAAAGCATGAAATACCTGTATTGACAGCAGTCAAAAATACCTCCCTCAACCATTCTGTTTATTGAATATATAGATTTAAAAGAACATGAAAATATGTGAATAGGCAACAAATATTATCAAACATTATATTTAGCTTTGTCAATGATACACCTGAAAAAGCTATCTTTTGATCAGGAATGACGAACAAAAAAGGGCAGACCTGTCTGCCGACAGGCAGGCGCAAGGCCTGCCCCTACTTTTGCACTATTGCTCTTTTGCGCTCATGTGATTTTAAGAAAATCGCATTGTAATTTCCGCTACCCTTTTGCCATATGCTTCTGCTGTCTCGATGTCGCCTTTTGAAGGCGCGTCAGGAGGATTGACCTGGAAGCTGGCTGCCATAGGGCCGATAAATGAACCAAGACGGTTAAGTGTGTTGGGTCCTGGCCCTTCAATGCTGTTCATTGCGTTCATATCATTGGCTGACGGAAACATGCCTGTCCCGACCCATATCATTCCGTGCTGCATCGCGAATACGACGAGTCCCTGAAGTGTATTTAATTTATCGCCGGAAAATGAGCTTGAATTTGTGAAGCCGCCCGCTATCTTGTCTTTCCATGAGGCGCTGAACCACTTTTTGACCGATGCCTCCATGAACTTTTTTATGTCAGCGGATATGTTGCCCATGTAGGTAGGGGTACCGAAGATGATCGCGTCTGCCTTGTCGAGTTCATCTATCCTCTCGATAGCCTCTTCAGCGGTCATGATATCCGCCTCCATGCCATTGACGCCTGATGCTCCCTTTTGAACTGCCTCGGCCTGAAGTTTTGTGTGGCCGTAGGAGCTGTGATAAATAACGATCAATTTACTCATGTGACACCTCCCATTTATTTATTCCATTTTACTATTCGAAAATTTCCTTAAGCTATCGTTAGCTGATTTTTCATTATAGTGCATAAGCCTTAATCAA